>NZ_JBEXCV010000071.1:0-41544 GCF_040605455.1 Embleya sp. NPDC005575
GCCGGGTGGTGGCCCACCCGGCGGTTCCCGGCTCCGCGGCGGGCGCGGTCGGTCCGGCGGCAGGACGGACACCGGCGCGTGCGAGTGATGCAGCGACGCGATCGCCGCGTGTCCCCACCGAGGGCCGACACAGGGTGGCGATCCAGTACCACACCGCCCGGTTCCGACTGGTGCCCTGACTCGCCAAGGTGCTTGCGGTGGCAACGCCGGCGGGGCGCCGACCCGGTTCCGTGTGGACCGAACTGCCCCGGCCCGCCGGCGCGGGTGTCGAGCCCGTCGGGCACGAGCGCCTGGGGTATGCCCGCGCGTCCACCGCCCGCCAGTCGCTCGACTCCCGACTCGACTGCCTCGCCGAGCACGGCGTGGCCCGGGTGTTCCCGGAGAAGATCTCCACCCGCGCCACCAAGCGGCCCGAGTTGGACAAGGCAGTCGGCCTCGCCCGCGAGCTGCGCGGCTCCGGGGTCCGGGTCACCCTCGTGGTCCACGAGCACAAGCGACCGGGTCGCGGCATCGAGTGGACGAGCCACCGCCGGATCGGTTCGGGCGGCTCGCCCGTGGGCTCGCCGGGCACGGGATCGGCCGCTTCGGTGGGTCCTCCGGTGGGTTGTGCGGGGGTGGGCTCTTCAGGCTGTGGGTGTGGCGTCCGCATGGCTTCCGGCTCCTGTCGGTACGGCCGGGATCACGGTGGCCCGACGCACAGGGCTCGGCCGGGCCCGTCACTTGGACGATGCCCGGCCGAGCCTCGTGGCGGTCAGAGCAGCCAGCGGTGGTCTCGAACGATCGGCAAGCGGGCCCACAGGGCACCCAGGCCCAGGCGGCTGCCGACGGCGATCGCGGCGAGGGCGATCAGGGAGATGGCGTAGATGACGTGGTAGTCGGTGAACGGGTTGGTGGAGGAGGTGGCCTTGCCGCTGTCGAGGTGCTTTGCGGGCGGCCATTCGGCGATCCACATCAGCGCCATCATCGCGGTGCCCGCGACGGCCGCGAGACGCAGACCGATGCCCAGGATCAGCGCGACGCCGATGCCGAGCAGGCCGAGCATGAACAGCCAGTCGGCCCAGGGTTCGCCGGCCCAGCCGCGCAGCGTGCCGGCCATCGGGCCGACGTCCACGTGGGAGAGGAAGCCCTTCGTGGGGGAGCCGCCGTCGATCCAGCCCTTGCCGCTCGCGGTCGCGTAACCGAGGCCGAACGTCTTGTCCAGGAACGCCCACAGGAACACGAAGCCAAGCAGGACGCGCAGGCCCCCCACGGCGACGTCGGTGGTGCGGACCGCGGCGATCGCCGGAGAGCCGGCCACGGTGTCGGGCGTGGTCCCGTCGATCGTGGGGCGGGGCGCCGAGGTGGTGCGGTGCGGCAGGTGCAGGCGCGAGGACAGTCGGTGGTCGTGTGACGTTGCCATGTCGATTCCCTCCCTGTGGGCGCCGGGCCCAGTGCTCGGCGCTCGGCCACGAATGTGCTCTCCTGGGCCGTGACTTCAATCTCTCGCAAGCCCGGTGGCCGCCCCAGGGCCGACCGGCCCGAGTCGGTGGGCCCAACAGCCGTTTGCCACCGGGACGTTGCCGGATACTCGCGGAAGTTGCGTGCCGAAAAAGGCGGTTGCCCTCGACGGATCGGGGGCAACCGCCTGCGGTCACAACGGCGACCTGCGTTTCGCCGCCTCCAGGGCGGCCTGGGAACGGTGGACAGTGCGGCGGGCGAACCGTCTACGCCGACGACCACGTGTCCGGTGGGAGCGTGCGAGGCGAGAGGCATGGGCCCGTCCCTTCCCGACGGCACCGGCTACGGCTACGGCTACGGCTACGGCTACGCAGAGCCTGCCTGTCGAGTCCGTGCCGACGCATCCCGCAGCGCTCCGCAAAGGCCGATGGCCCCGGCGGACGGGTCGGATGGCCCGGTTGCCCCGCCGACCCGGTTGTGCGGCCGGGGCACGATTTCATGCCGTCGTCCGAGACGAGCACCGGCAGGCGTTCGCTGTCGTCAACCCAGCGGGGCGCACCATTCCAGGAGCGCGCCGCCCTCCGGGGCGGGCCCGAACGAGTAGGTGCCACCGAGGGTTTCGGCCCGCTCGCGCATGTTTCCCAGCCCGCTGTCGCGAGTCGGCGACTCCGGCGGGCCCACGCCGTCGTCGCGCACCCGTACCCGCACGTACTTGTCGTCCGCCTCGACATGCACCTCCACTCGGTTCGCGTGGGCGTGACGGGCGGCGTTCGCCAGTGCTTCGCGCAGCACCGCGATCACATGGGCGGCGATCGGCTCGGGTACCCGGGTGTCCAGCAGGCCGTCGACGCGCAACGTCGGGGCGAAGCCCAGCATTTCGGTGACCGCGTCCACCTCGTGCAGACAGCGCGAACGAAGTCCCATGCCGGTGTCGCGCCCCCGAGCCTTGAGGGAGAAGATCGTCGACCGGATCACCTTGATCGTGTCGTCCAACGCGTCCACCGCGGATTCGACCCGCTCCAGGGCCTCGGGGTGCTCGATGAAGCGCGTCGCGCTCTGCAGCGTCATACCCGTGGCGAACAGGCGTTGGATGGCCAGGTCGTGCAGG
The DNA here is from genome assembly GCF_040605455.1 of Embleya sp. NPDC005575. NCBI lineage: Bacteria > Bacillati > Actinomycetota > Actinomycetes > Kitasatosporales > Streptomycetaceae > Embleya > Embleya sp. NPDC005575. The sequence goes on from NZ_JBEXCV010000071.1 coordinate 2,546, forward strand.
TCCCGGGCGATCCGGTCGCGGTCCTGCAGCACCGTCAACAACTCGGCGTCGCGGCGCCGCTCCGCGATCTCCAGGGCCAGCGCCGCGTGGTCGGCGAAGCCGGTGACCATGCGCACCACCGCGTCCGACAACTGCGGACGCTCCACCTGGTTGGCGACCTGGAGCACGCCGCGGATGCGCTCGCGGGCGCCCAGCGGCAGCAGGAACGCCGAGCCGAGATCACGTCCCACGGCGGCGGCCACCACCGCGCCCGGATCGTGGCTGAGATCGTTGCTGGTGATCGTCTCGCCCGAGCTGAACACCTTGCCCATCAGTGTGCTTTCGCCGGACAGGACCAGCCCCCGGATGCGATCGGCGAGGGGCCCCGCAGCGGCTTCCACGACCAGGTCGCCGGTTCCGGCCACCGGCACGGCCAGGGTCACCAGGTCGGCGTCGGCCATCTCCCGGATGGTCGCGGTGAACGTGCGCAGGACGTCGGCGGGTGCGTCACCGGAGAGCAGGCTGCGGGTCAGGTCCGAGCTCGCCGCCAGCCAGCGCTCGCGTCGGCGCACGTCGTCGTACAGGCGGGCGTTGTCGATGGCGACGCCGGCCGCCGCCGCGAGCGTGCGCAGGACCGCCTCGTCGTCCTCGTCGAAGTCCGCGCCGCCGCGCTTCTCGGTGAGGTACAGGTTGCCGAAGACGGTGCCGCGGATCCGGATCGGCACCCCCACGAAGGTGTTCATCGGCGGGTGGCCGGGAGGGAAGCCGAACGAGTCGGGGTGCTCGGAGAGGTCGTGCAGCCGCAGCGGGTGCGGGTCGCGGATGATCAGCCCGAGGATGCCGCGCCCGGTGGGGAACGGGCCGATCCGCAAAATGGTCTCCGGGTCCATGCCCACCGGCAGGAACCTGGCCAACCGGTCCTCGTCGCCGATCACCCCCAGCGCCCCGTACTCGGCATCGACCAGGGACACCGCCGACTCCACGATCCGCCGAAGCACGGTCTCCAGGTCCAGCTCGCTGCCCACCGACAGGACGGCCTCCAACAGCCCGTTCACCCGGTCCCGGGCCGAACGGACCACCTCCACGTGTGCTTGGAGCTCGTCCAGCAGCTCATCCAAGCGCATCCGCGGCAATGCCGGTCGCTCGTCCGACGGCACAAACCCTCCCATGGTCGAAACACTTCTCGAGTCCATCGTGTCAGCCTGTGCGCCGCACGTCTCCCCATTGTCGGACGGACCCCTGTGGTCCGGTCGTCCAGGGGCTCCGCGGGGCCGAACGACCCGGGCAAAGGGGTCCCAACAGGGCCGGGGGACTCTGTGCGGACCCACCGGAGGAGAGCACGGTGAGGTCGTACCACCGTGCGAGATCGGCTACGACACACCCGACAGGAGTAACGCCATGACCGACACAAGGCGGGCCGGCGCGGAGACGACCCCTCGGATCCCGACGGTGCGGGAGGTGATGCACGGCCCGGTGGTCTCGGTGAGGACCGAGGACACCCTGTGGGCGGCGATGGACAAGATGATCGTCACCCACCTGCACCACGTGGGCGTCGTCGACGGCGGGCGGGCGCTCGGCCTGATCAGCGACCGCGACCTCGCCGCCGTGTGGACCCTGGACCCGCTGGGCCTCAAGCAGCACACCGCCGGCCGTGCCCTCGCCGGGACCGAGACGACCTTCGTCACCCCCGACACCGATGTCGTCACAGCAGGGGAGCAACTGCTCGAGCACCGCCGCGACGCCCTGCTCGTCGTCGACGCGGACGGCACGGCGCTCGGGGTGCTGACCGACCGTGATCTGTTGACTGTTCTCCTGGGGCTCCACCGCCCGCTACGGTGACAGGCGCGGGCGTCTTCGACGTCCGACAATGGAGTCACATCAGGACCGACCTCCGGAGGAGGGCTGTGTCGACATCGCCCATTCGCGTGTTCCTGCTGGACGACCACGAGGTGGTCCGCAGGGGCCTCGCCGACCTGCTCGGCGGCGAACCCGACATCGAGATCGTCGGTGAGTCGGGTTCCGCCGCCGAGGCCACGAGGCGTATCCCGGCGCTGCGCCCGGACGTTGCCATCCTGGACGGGCGCCTGCCCGACGGCAGCGGCATCGACGTGTGCCGTGAGGTGCGCTCGCGCTTCCCCGAGATCAACGCGCTGATCCTGACCTCGTACGACGACGAGGACGCGCTGTTCGCGGCGATCATGGCGGGCGCGGCGGGCTACGTGCTCAAGCAGGTCCGCGGGCAGGACCTGATCGCGGCGGTGCGCGCGGTGGCCGGCGGACAATCCCTGCTGGACCCGGCGGTGACCACCCGAGTCCTGGAACGGGTCCGCAAGGGGCCGGTGGCCGAGCCCGGTCCGACCGGGCTCAGCGAGCGCGAGAAGCAGGTTCTGGAGCACATCGCGCAGGGGCAGACCAACCGGGAGATCGCCGAGAGCCTGGGCCTGGCGGAGAAGACCGTCAAGAACTACGTCTCGGCAGTGCTGAACAAGCTCGGCCTGGAGCGCCGGGTCCAGGCGGCGGTGTACGCGACCGAGTTGCACCAGGGCAACGAGCGGCACCAGAGCTGAGCCCGGCGGCGGTCCGGCCGAACCCGACGCACACCGATGTCCCCCGGACCGACAGCGGGTCTCGGGGGACATCCACGGTTCAGCGGGTGTGCCCCTCGCCCCACCCCTTCGCGATGCGCCCGCTTGTCGGTGCGAGCGCGGGGTCTTCGGAGTCGGAGGGGTGAATGAGGCCGTGGGAGACCTTCTCGACGCCGTCGACGGCGGCGCACAGGCGCAGCACGATGTCGACGAGGGTGGGGTGGTCGACCTCGCCGGCAAGGTGCACCACGGCGTCGCGGACCTCGACCTCGACCGTTCCGGGTTCCAGGCACAGCGCCTTCGAGAGGACGTCCTGCTCGATCTCCGCGCGGATCTCCGCGTCCGACCGCAGGAGAGCGCCCAGCAGGTCGCAACGGCTGACGATGCCCACCAGCCGCCCGGACCGGTCCACCACCGGTAGGCGCTTGACGTGATGGCGGTCCATCAGTCGAGCCGCCCGCAGGGTGCTGGATGTCGGTGTCACGGTGATCACGGGGGCCGTCATCAGGTCGCGGGCGGTGAACTCCTCGCCGAGCGGCTCCAAGTCGGGCTCCCGGTACGCCTCCGGCCCCACCCGCGCCGTCTCGGCGTCCGCCACGCGCGCGTGCAGCAGATCGGCCTCCGAGACGATGCCGAGCACGCGGTGGCCGTCGTCGACCACCGGCAGCGCGCTGACCTGCCAGGTCTCCAGAACGCCCGCGATGTCGCGGAATCGGGCGACGGATCCGACGGTGGCGACGTCGCGCGTCATGACGTCCCCGATCGTGGTGTGCGTCATGTGGTGCCTCCCGGAGTCGCTGCGACCGCGACGAGCGCGCGGGCGAGGTCGACGTCGAACAGCCGGACCGGACGGTCCGCGAACTCGGCCCGATGTTCGTCGGCGAACGTGGTGGCGGTGGTCGGCGGCCGGGACCCGCCGTGGATCGCGCTGCCGAGGATGTAGGCATCGAATCGGGACAGGTCCTCGCCCTCGTTCATCGGGCCGACCCGCGCGTGCAGACCGCGCGAGCGCGGGCGTTCTCCGATCAGGTGGGCGATTGCCCGCGTACCGCTGTGCGCGCTTGCGTACGTGATGAGGACGTTCACGGTGTCACCTCCCGGGCGAACATCCTCAGCGTGCAACCCGCCGTCGAAGGTGTGTCAGGGCCGCGTTACCCGGGGCACAGGGCCGTTCGGCCCGGGTGAAACATCTTCGTGGCGATGCGAATTCACGAAGGGCGGATCTCCGCGACGGCCTGCCCGTACGTGCCGAGCGGGCCGTGGCGATCCACGCCCGCTCGGCCGTCGTGCACGCGTGTCCCGGACCCGGCACCGGCCTGCGGGTTCAGCGCAGTCGGCGCAGGTACGGGTCCTGTTCGTGTCGCGGGGCGAGGCGGATCCGGGCGTCGACGACGGTGACCCCGTCGGGACGGGCGACCAGCGGATTCAGGTCGGCTTCCGCGAGTTGCGGCACATCGTCCGCGAGCCTGGACAGTCGGTGCAGGATGTCCTCGATCCCGGCGGTGTCGGTGGGTGCCGCGCCCCGATGGCCGTAGAGCAAAGGTGCCCCGCGCGAACCGGCCAGGAGCGAGTGTGCGTCCAAGTCGGTCAGCGGGGTCAGCCGCGCGCCGTGGTCGCCGAGCACGTCGGTGGTCACGCCGCCGAGTCCGAACACCACCAGCGGGCCCAGTACCTCGTCCTGGGTCACCCCGGCGATCAGTTCGACGCCGGAGGCGGCCATGGGCTGCACGACCACGCTCTCCATCAGGGCCCCGACCCGATAGGCGAGATCGGTGAACGCCGCCCGCACCGCGTCGTCGCCGACAAGCCGCAACCGAACCCCACCCACATCACTCTTGTGCACGATGTGCGGGCCGTACGCCTTGAGCACGACCGCACCGTCGACCCCCAGCGGCGCCAGTTCGCGGGCCAGCGCCACCGCCTCCTCGGCGTCGAAGGCCTGCCGCCACGGACTCACCTCGATGCCGTACGCGCCCAGCATGCGTGCGCATTCGCGAGGCGGCAACCACCCGCCGTCGGGCTCGCGCGAGAGGAACTCGGCGGCGAGCGAGCGGGCCGTGCCGCGATCGACGTCGATCAACGCCGGCACCGTCCCGCGTGGCCGGGTCAGCCACATCGCACGCTCGTAGGCGTGCGCGAGCGCGACCGCTGCGGTGCGCGCGTCGCCGTACACCGGGACCGTCCCGCCCACCGCGGGCAACAGCTCCACCGCGGCGGCACGTTCGGGGGCGATCACCACAACGGGCCGCCCACGGTCGGCGGGACCCTCCAGGATGTCGCCGAGCGGGTCGCCGAGCGCGGTCGGGGCCAGGGCCAGGACGACGGCGTCCACGTGGCCGGCCGCCAACACCCGGTCCACGCAGCGTCGTAGGGTCTTGCCGTCGACGGTGGCGGTGGTGTCCACCGGGTTCGCGCACGCGGCGCCGGCGGGCAGCAGGGCGCGGAGGTCGGCTTCGAGGTCGGGGCCGAAGCGCGGCACGGCCAGGCCCGCGTCCACGCACGCGTCCGCGGCCAGTACCCCGGCGCCACCCGCGTTGCCGATCACCGCCACCGCGGCACCGTCGGGCAGTGGCTGGGCGTGCAGCAGGGCGGCGACCGCGACCAGGTCGCCGAGGGTCTGTGCGGCGGTCACCCCGGCCTGGCGGAACAGCGCCCCGCGCGCCACGGTAGGGGTGACCGCGGCGGCGGTGTGCGATCCGGCGGCGCGCCGGCCGGCGGCGGAGCGTCCGGCGTCCACGGTCAGCACCGGCTTGGTGCGGCCGACGGTACGCGCGATCCGGGAGAACTTGCGCGGGTTGCCGAAGGACTCCAGGTGCAGGATCGCCATCGAGGTCCGGGTATCCGCCTGCCACCACTGGAGCATGTCGTTGCCGCTGACGTCGTACTTGTCACCGAGCGACGCGAAGGTCGACACCCCGATCCCGAGCCGGTTCAACTGCTCCGTCAACGCGATCCCCACACCGCCCGACTGCACCGCCACCCCGGCGCTGCCGGGAGCGGGAACGACCCAGCCGAAGGTCGCGTTCAACGCGGTGCCGGGATCGGTCTGCGCGATGCCCAGACAGTTGGGACCGACCATTCGCATGCCGTGTCGACGGACGGAGTCGTGCACGCGCGCGGCCTGTTCCGGCGTTCCTCCCGAGGTGACCACGACCAGGGCGCGCACGCCGGCGCGTCCGCAGTCCTCGACCAGCGCGGGGACCGCCTCGGCGGGGACGGCCACCACCACCAGATCGGGCACCTCCGGGAGCCGGTCGGGTGTCGGGAACGCGGGCACCCCGTCCACCTCGGTCGCGGTGGGGTGCAGCACGGCCAGGGTCCCGGCGTAGTGCGCCGCCTTCAGGTTGCGCAGCAGGGCTCGGCCGACGGAGTCCGCCCGATGCCCGGCACCCGCCACCGCGACCGATCGGGGTACGAACAGCGGCACCAGGCTGGCCACGTCGGCGAGGGCCTCCCGCCGCGCCAGGGCGGTCAGGTACCGCTCGGTCGAGGGAATATCGCCGTCCAGCGGGATCGCGCAGTTCAGCACGCCCGCCACGAGACGGTTGCGCACCGGCAGGCCCATGTCCTCCAGGACCCGCAACATCGGCCGATTCCACGGCAACGTGTCCGCGACCAGCGTGTGGACCTTGTCCGCGCGGGCCATCGTGACCGCGTGCTCGATCAGCAGGGTGCCGACTCCCCGGCCGTGCCACGCGTCGGCCACCGCCAGGGCGAGTTCGGCCTCGCCGGAGCGGGGGTCGCCGTTGTACTCGACGACTCCGATGACCTCGCCCCCGTCGTGGGTGAGCGCGAGGAGCGCGCCGCACCCGACCCGGCCGGGCGTACTCACCCGCTCGGCGGTCTCGCGCACCGACGTCTGCGAGGCGCCGAAGAAGCGCAGGTACAGGTTCTCCGCCGACATGGCGTGGTGCATCGCCAGCACCCGATCCCGATCCTCGGGTCCCGGCGGTCGCAGCAGTACCGTCTCGCCGTCCGCGGCCAGCGCCCAGACCTCGTGCGGTGTGCCGAACTCGTTCATGGACCCGTTCCCTTCGGCCGTGGCGCATCCGCGCCGCTCGCCGCCAGCCTCGCGCCGACGACCGGCGTGAGGCAGGGCCGACCGGTCCCGACGCCCGGGTCGAACGGCCCTGTCCGTCCCCACCGACACCGAGCAGTGTTCGTAACACGGGCCGACAGGCGATCGGCCCCGGGAGAAGGAGCCGACCGTGACCACGCACGAGGAAACAACGCCGATCGTCGTGGGAGTCGAACACACCGACGCGGGCCGGCTCGCGGTGGTGTGGGCGGCCGACCAGGCGGCCCGGCGCGGCCTGTCGCTGCGCCTGGTGCACGCGCTCGACTGGCCGGGCGGCGCCGACCGCGACCCCGAGGTGAACCCGCACCGGCAGACCTGGAGCGGGCGCTTCCGCGACGCCGGCGTCCGCGCGCTCGACGAGGCCCGCGACCTCGTCACGACCCGCCACCCCGGGCTGACCACGGATGCGGTCCTGGCCGACGGAGCGCCCGTGACCGGCCTGCGCGAGCACACGCGGGACGCGGCGATGGTCGTGCTCGGCTCGCGCCGACTGCCGACGGCCACCGAACTGCTGACCACCGGCGGTATCGCGGTCCCGATCACCGCGCACGCGAGGTGCCCGGTGGTCGTCGTCCGCGAGCCCGAGCACACCAGCGCGGAGCCCCCGACCATCGTGGTCGCGGTGGACGGAGCCCGGCGCTCCGAACCCGCCGTGGCGTACGCCTTCGACGAGGCCGCCCGCCGGGGCGCCACGATCGTGGCCGTCAATGTCCGCCAGTTGTCCGGCGGACTGTTGGCCGGGCTGCGGATGCGCGAGGAGATGCAGGAGGGGCGACTCGGGCTCGCCGAGACCCTCGCCGGTTGGACCGAGAAGTATCCGACCGTGCCGGTACACCGCGAGGTCGCCGTCGGTCACCCCGTCGAGGTCCTGCGCGAGGCCGCCGAGCACGCCCTGTGCCTGGTCGTCGGCACCCGCGGTCGGGGCGGCTTCACGGGCCTGCTGCTGGGTTCGGTCAGCCAGGGGCTGATCCACCACGCCCGCTGCCCCCTCGTGGTCGTCCCGACCCCGCCCGACGAGACATCGGACGACCACGACTGAGGTGTGCCCGCCCGAGCACCATGGGCCGTGTCCGACCCGCCGATCACCGTCCGTACCGTCCGCAAGGGATGCGCCATGAACCAGCCGTCAACCTCCAGCACCGGATCGCCCTCCCCTTCGACTCCGGTCCTCGGCCACGTGGTTGTCGGATTCGACGGCTCTCCCGGTGCCGAACGCGCCGTGGACCTGGCCGCCGACGAAGCCGCACGCCGACACACCACCCTCGAAGTGCTGCACGCGCTGGAATGGGTCGAAGTCGCCACCGCCGACGACCGCTTCGGTCAACAACTGCGCGAGAACGCCCGCGCCATCGTCGACCGCGGCGTCGCCCGCGCCCGCGCCCGCCGGCTCGACCTGCCGGTGCTCGCCACGGTCGAACTCGCCAACGCCGGCGACGCGCTGGAGGCCGCGAGCGATCGCGCCGCGCTCCTGGTCGTGGGCAGCCGAGGGATGGGCGGCTTCGCCGGCCTCCTGATGGGCTCGGTCAGCCTCCCCGTCTCGGCGACGGCCCGGTGCCCGCTCCTGGTCGTCCACCCCGACCACGACGCCGCCGCCGACCGCACCCCGAAGTCGGTCGTGATCGGCGTCTCCGACGACGACTGCGCCCCCGCCCTGGAGGCCGCGTCGGCCCAGGCCCAGGCCCGACACCTGCCCCTGCGTGCCGTCCACGCGTGGCGCTACCCCGCGATGATGGCCGGCGGCATCGGCTTCGCCCCGGCCATGTGGGTCATGGACGACTGGCGGACGGCGGCACAGGCTGCGTTGGCCGCCGCGATCGAACCTTTCCGCAAGAAGTACCCGTACGTCACCGTCACCGAAGACGTGGTCCTGGACACCCCCGCACACGCCCTGATCACCGCGAGCGCCGATGCCGACCTGGTCGTGCTCGCCGCCCACCGCAACACCGGCCGCTTCGGCCCCAACCTCGGCCGCGTCACCCACACCGTCCTCCACCACGCCAAATCCCCGGTCCTCCTCGTCCCGGTCGACGGCCGGGCCGGGAACTGACCGACCCCGCGCACGGGTCGGACCCGGAGGCGGGCTCCCGCTCTCGAACCCGGCGGCCGGATGGGCGGCCTGCCCGGTACCGTGGGGACGCTTCGGCCGGATGTGCCGCCGGCCTCTCGGGGAGGAGCAACCGTGGGGGCAGGGGCGATCGCCGGCCGTGCCGACGGGCATGTCGATCTCGCCCGGTTGTCCGCCGATTGGCGGACCCATTGGGGCGGATGCCCGCCACTCGGTCACCTGTTGAAAGAGGCGTTCCCCGAGAAGTGGGTGCGCTTTCACAGCCTGCCCGACTCCCGGCGCTACGCGCGAAACGACAGCGAGTACCGAGTGCTGCTCGAACGGCAACACACGGTACTCGCCGACCTGGGCGCACCGCCGCGCCTGGTGGTCGTCGGCTGCGCGTGCGGCGACGGCGTCGAACCGGCGGGCCGCTCACGGCAGTTGGCGGCACTTGCCCCGGGCGCGTACTGGCGGAGCGTGCGCTCGGGCGATGCGGCCGATCCCGATGTCCATGTGTACGCGGGCAGCCTGCCCAACACACCGGCCGCGCTCGATCCGCTGCTGCGATCCGTGGCCGACGACGAGACGGCGGGCGTCATCCTCGCTCCGGTCGGGCTCGACTGGCTGGCGCACCCGTACGACGGCGGCCTCGACGTGATCGCCCGAAGCCCGGTGGAACGCGATGCGCTCGGGGCCTCACACCCCGACTGGCTTTCCCGTCATCCGGAAGGCTTGTGAACGGCGGCCGAGATACGGCGCGTCGGCGGGTGGCGTCTCAGCGGACAGCGCGTCAGCGGTAGTCGTCGGGGTGGCCCTGCATCCAGGTGTTGATCTTGTCCCGGGTGCCGATCAGCGAGGTTTGATGCTTCCTCAGGTTCTCGGAGGACCGGTCGCCGCCGAGTTCGGCGTCGAGCTTCCTGATCAGGGCGATCGGCTCGGGGAAGTGGCCGGGACCCTTCGGGTCCGCCTTCATGGCCCGGTCCAGGCGGTGGAGTTCGTCGTGGACCCGCCCGAGGAAGTAGGCGCAGTTGCTCGGGGTACACGATTCGCGCAAGGTCGCCTGGAGCCCGGCGAAGGCATCGCGGACCTTCTCGACCGGTGCCGAGGTCGGTGCGGGGACGGTGGCGGCTCCGCGCGGCACCGAGGGCGAGACGGAGGCACTCGCCGGCACAGCGGACTCGCCCGCCGCGTTCGCATCGCCGTCCGTCTTGTCGCAGGAGACGCCGAACGCGGCCAACGCCACTACGGCAACTACCGCACCCCGCACCGGTAACTTGAACATGGAGTCCTCCCGTGATCGTCGAGTCAACCGACCCTACCGACCCCCGGCAACGCCTGCGGGGTCACAGGGCAAGAACACCACTCCCCCGGCACGCCACCGAGGCCGGTTCGCGCCGCGTGTCACAGGCGTGTGTCAGAGTCTGCGGATGCTTGAGATCGTGGTGAATACGGAGAACCGGGAGCGGCACGTCCGTGCTTCCGCCGAGGACTTGGCCGAGCTGGTCCGGCGCATCGGCGGTGACGGTGAGCGATTTCTGGTGGTCCAGCGGATACCCGACCTGCCGGATGTCTTCGCCCAGGTCTGGCATGAGGCCGGCGGACACTACACGCTGGAGCACCGTGACGGCGCCGCCGACCGGCACTTCCGGGTGATGGTCGACGCTCCCGAAACTGTGATCGCGGCGATGATCGGCTGGGCCCGCCGGGAGTTCGGTTGGGACGCCGGCCTGGCCTGGTCGTTGGTGGACATGGGTCCCGCTCGTGCGGTGCCGCCGCTCGACCTCGACGAAGGCGAGTTCGAGATGTTGGAGAAGCGGGTTCGCGAGGTGCTGGTCGGTGGTTACGCCTCTCGCACCGAATTGGCGGAGCTCGCCGAGGACTACCTGGTCACCGAAAACCGCCGGCCCATTTCGCGTGAGCAGGGGGTGGCGTTGGCCGACCGGATGTGGATGGAACGCGTCGCGGAGCAGACCGAATGGCAAGGCGAGACCCACCCTGAACGGCTCACCCGCGCATTCGCCGCTCTGGAGGGGGCCGGCATCACCGCCCGTGAGCACTTCACCTGCTGCCGCAACTGCGGCCAGTCCGAGATCGGCGGCGAAAGCGGGCCCGATGCCCGCGGCTTCGTCTACTTCCACACGCAGTGCACGGACTCAGCGGCGGCCGGCCACGGATTGACGCTGCTCTACGGCGGCTTCGACGGCTCGTCCGAAACCACCGCGGCCGTCGGCCACGAGGTCGTAGCCGCTCTCGAAGCAGTCGGCCTCCCCGTCGAGTGGGACCGCGACCCCGATCGGGCCATCACCGTCACCCCCCTGGACTGGCGCCGTCGCCTGGTCGGATAGACGTCGTCTCAGGGCTTTCGGCCGAGCACGGCAATGCGCAGCCGGTTGGCGTTCGACGACTGGCCGCGACGAGCAGCAACGCACTTCCGTCGCAGCCGGACGCCGGCACGGCTCGCCATCGGCCTCTTGGTCGATCGGCGGGTACGTCGGCCTCCGACCACTGGATGGTCGTGAGTGTTCCGGGCGGTTCTCACCACCCGGAAGGCCCGGAACGCTCACGATGCCACAGCATCAGCGGGCCTACCTGACGAGTTCGGCCGGTGCGTCGTCTCGAACGCGGCCGGCATCCGGTTCGCGCACGCGAGTACCGTAGCCACCGGTGAAACGGCCGGGTCCGCCGTGGACACCTCGCTGCTCCCGTCCCCCGGCCCTTCTGCGCTCATTCGACGTGGGCATCGCCGGTGGTCACCGGTCTCATGCCGGGTCGGCCGCGCCTCGGCGAGCCTCGCGCCGGCCTGCGTAGCGCTCCTTGCGGTTGGCTGCCCTGCCCATCTGCTGCCGCTCCTTGACGCAGGAGCGCACGGTGCAACCCGCGCAGCACGTGCGGCCGAACAACAACGCGCCGGGGTGTTCCCATCGGCAGCGGGTGTCCGAGTCCTCCCCCGTCGGGTGGGGAGGCAGGTCACAGGCGCCGTAGCGGTGATCGTGTGGACCGGCCGGGGGTGGTGCTCCACATGGCGTACCCACAGCGGCTTCGTCCTGTCCGTACGGGACATCTCGTTCCTTCCGGAACCGCCGCCCGGCCTCCCGGACCTTCCGGGCGGGCGGCTGGATTCGCCATTTCACGGCGACAAGCTCCTTCCTTCGTCCTCGTGTCCGCGGCTCGGGCGGGTGGAATCCGCCGACCTCGGGGGAGAGTTTCCCGGCGAGCCTGGCAGGCACACCAGCGGCCATGCCGTCCAGGGTCCCGGCACTTCGCATCCGAACCCGAGACCGGGCCGCCGTCGGTTCCGCCGGCGAGCGGTTCGCCTGGGGGGACCCGCCCGGCGTACCCCGCCTCATCCGCAGGGTAACGAGCCAGGCTTGGGCGGGAGTTCGGGCGCGATGGGGCCGGTCGCGGTCAGGCGAGGTGTGCCGCGACGAGGGCTGCGGCCTCGGCGAGGAGGGGTTCGTCGGCGGGCGCGTGGGCGTCGGGTTTGGTGGAGAGCACGGCCAGGACGAGCGGGCCGCGGCCGGGTGGGCGGGCGATGGCCACGTCGTTGGTGGTGCCGTAGCCGCCGGTGCCGGTCTTGTCGGCGACGCTCCAGTCGGGCGGCAGGCCGGCTCGGATGCGCTTGTCGCCGGTGGTGTTGGCGAGCAACCATCCGCCGAGGCGGGTGCGATCCGCGGGGGCCAGGGCGGTGCCCAGGGCGAGTCGGGCGTAGGTGCGGGCGACGGCCCGGGGGCTGGTGATGTCGGTGTCCCGGCCGGGTTCGGCCGAGTTCAGGTCCGGTTCCGGGCGGTCCAGGCGGGTCACCGGGTCGCAGACCGAGCGACAGAAGTGGGTGACCGCGTGCGGGCCGGCGGCCTCGCCTGCCCGGCCTCCGAGGGCGCGGAGCAGCAGATTGGCCGCTGTATTGTCGCTGTGGGTGATGGCCGCCGCGCACAGGTCGGCCACCGTCATACCGTGTGCGCGGTTCTCGGGTCGGCCGGTGATCGGCGCGTAGCCGGAACGTGTGACGTCCTGCTCGGTGTAGTGGATGCGCTCGGCGAGGAATTCGCCGTCCCGGTCCAGGTCGCGCAGGACGGCCGCGACGAGCACGGTCTTGAACACCGAGCAGATCGGGAAGCGCTCCTCCTCCCGATGGCCCACGTGCCGTCCGGTGGCCGGATCGAAGGCGAACACCCCGAGCCGTGCACCGTGTTGCTCTTCGAGTCGGCGCAGCCGGCGGACAATTTCCGTGTCGCGCACCCCCGCGAACGCGTTCGTGCTGCTGATGCTCGCCGGGAGTACGAGACCGCCCAGTGCCGTCGCGGCGCCGACGATGAGCAAGTCGCGACGGGCGGGGCGCATATGTGGCAAGGCCAACGGGGAACCTCCTTCGCTTGATCCGGGGCTCGTATGCCCATCCAACCGCACAGGCGCGCCGGGCGCGAGACCCATCCAGGCGTGTCGCCCGTGAAGGCAGCGGCCCGGCGAACAACGCGGTCCGGGCCGCGTGGGTCCACAGCCCCAAGCCGGCAGTACCTTCGCGAACGTCGCCTCGTCCACCGAAAACCCGCGTCACGGGCGGCGCAGCGCAGGACCAGAGCCGGTCCGAGTCCGGTTCCGCGCCCAGTGTGTGAACTTCGAGTACTTGAGGCCTTGTTGCCGCATCCGGCCGGTCTGCTGTCGGTGGATGCGGTGGAACGGGCGCCGGCGGTGGGAGAATTGATCTCTCTCCGGGAAGTCGTCGACACCACCGGAGTGTTGCGGCAGGCGCTGAAGCCGACCGAGTTGCGGCTCCGCTCCCCACCGTGCCCGAGCGTCGCCGACGGGCCATTCGTCCGGACCGGCCCCGACCCGACCCGAACCCCGGTCCCGGCCCGGTGCCGCCGGCGACGTGGGTCCGGGCCTACACCGCCGAATACCAACGGCCACCCGCCACGCGGCCTACTCGGCGGAGCCGTCGCCGGGCTATGCCCGCTCGGGTGGGTCCTGTGGCGGGGTCACGTCCCGCGTCGGGAGGAGGGCGATACCGGACCTGAGCTGCAGCGCACCGGGTAGGTCCAGGATGCAGCGCCGGCTGGCCACCACGGCCTGCTGCATCGCCAGGGTGCCGGTGGTCGTGCAGGTGCCGCACCGCAGCGACATCAGGCGGGCCTGGCGGATGACGGCGAGCATCCCCTCGATGTCGAAGGCAACGGTGAGGCAGATCTCCAGGCTCCCGACCCTGGCACCGTCAACCGTCAGATCGACGCAGGGACGGTGGGTGGACGTGATCCGGTGGGTCGCCAGGGCGATGACCTCCTCGGTCCCCGGAGCCGCACGGGTACGCCGCGCGGCCTCGACCATCGCGGCGTGTTTCGCCCATCCGGCCGCCGCCAGATCGAGCAGATCCAGACTCAGGAATTCGTTGACCATCGAGGCGACCTCCCGCTCGACGGTCTGCCCCGCGGTGTCGGTCAGGCCCTGGGCCGCACGCCCGAGCATCGAGGCCACCTCGTGTTCACGAGCCGCGTCCACGAGACTTGCCGCGGCCGCCTCACCGTCCTCGCCGAACAACAATTCCCGTACGGACGCGGGCTGCGCCACAGCGGCAGTCACGAATCCACCTCCTCGATGAGGGCATCGCCGTCGTCACCGAACAACACTGCACACGCGAACGCGGGCGCAAACGCGGGCCCCGCCACAGCGGCAATCACGGATCCGCCTCCTCGATGGTTTGTCGACCGGGGTCGGAACGAGGTTCCAGACGCACCGTTCGACTCGGCCCGGGCGTCTGCCCGACGTCTTGCACTCCCCCCGACGCGAGGCCCGGTCGCATGACGGCGCGAACATGTCGGCGGGTCCAGCGCGGCCCCCGCTGCGGATGACGGAAGAAGCCCATGTAGCCGGCCAGCGCGACGGCCAGGAAGCCGCCGGCCGCCAGCGTCCCGATCACCCATCCCGCGGTTCCGCCGGCGCCGGCTCCGGTGTCGACCACCGCGGCGGACGGCGACGGAGAGCGGGTCCCGGTCGGTCGCACCGGAGACACGGGCACGGGTGGTGATCCCGGTCGAGCGCCGGCCGACACCTCGAAGGAGGCGTAGGCACGATCGGCTGCGCCGCATCGTGCCGAAACCTCGTGGCTTCCCTTCGATACGTCCTTCGGGACCACCAGTCGGGCACTGAATCCGCCATTCGGGGCGACGGGCACCGCAAAGGGGGCGATACCGGCGCCGTCCCAATAGATGTCGACGCGGTAGTCGGGCGCACAGGTCGCGAAGCCCGAGCCGAGCACCACCACCGTCGTACCGGCGCCTCCCCCTGCCGGCGTCAGGACGAGCACCGGATGCGACCCGGGGACCGAGGGGCGCAACGTCGGGCCTCGGGAGGGAGGTGGGTTGCTGCGGGGCGGAGGTGTCGACGCCGAGGGCGTAGTCGGCGTCTCCGTGCAGCAACTGTAAGTGGGCGTGGTCGGCGGCGGCGGGGACAGAGCCCGAACCTGTGCGCCACCCGACGGCATCGAGACCCCCAATCCCACCAAGACCAGGGCACCCACAATCCCCGAGACCTGCACCATTGGTCCTTTCTCGTGACGTCGACGCGAGAAGGGGCCCGCGACTCGAACGACGAGCCGCGACCACGCGCATCCCCGCGCACGACCGACCCAGCGACTTGCGACCAGCGAAACACGACACGACACCCACCGCATCCGGGTGGTTGGCGAAAGGCCGTGTCGAGCATCCGGTCGACGAGGACGGGAAGGGCGTAGACCAGAGCCGGGCACGCCGGAAGAAGCGGCCGGCGGGTACGACCGTGCGGCGTCCCGCGCCACGAAGGTCCCCGACCCGGTCGGCGGCCGGGCGACTACCGGCACGCGCAACCGACGCCCGCCCGGAACGTGTTCGGGGCCTCGGTCGGTCGATGTGACCGAGGCCCCGTAACGGCGCCCTGCACAGCCCGCACAGGACACGCTGGTGACTGTGTGGACCCGACAAGGCGCATCCACCCGGCAGGACGCGGGCCACCCGGCAATGGGGGGAGAGTCACCCGAAGGAGTGGCCGGCGCAGGGGTGTTCCGTTCTCTCGAAACCGACCCGATCGCCCCGCGCGGGGTCAGGCGGTGCGGATCCACGACCTTGGGCGACGCGGGCGCCGTCGACGAGCCGGCTCACGCGGGCGAGTCGTGTGGGGTCGAGAGGAGGCTGGTTCCCAGGGCAGTGGTGGTGTGCCGAACCGTGCCGGCCTGACGCAGACTGGTGACCAGGCCGGCGGCCCGGAGGGCGGCGGCATGTTCGGAAGCCGATGCGAGAGAAATACCGAGGTGTCCGGCCAGTTGTGTGGTCGTGTGACCGCCCGGGTCCGCGAGTGTCCGCAGAACGGCCGCGCGGGTGCGCCCCAGTAGCGTCGCCAGGGACTTTGGCGCATTTCTCCGGGCATGGGACGGTGTCGAAACGAGGTCGTTCGTCTGTGGATCCCGGAGCGGCGCGTAGATCAGCACAGGGGTGTCGACGTCGTTGAGCAGCGCCCGAGGGCGTGAGCCGCAGAAGATGTGCCCACACAGGAGGAGTCCCCGACCCTCCAGGTGGAAGTCGATGTCGCCTTGCCCGGGAAGGCCGGGAAGCTCCAGTACCGGTTCACGCCAGTGCACCTGCGGATGCAGCCCGGCCAGCAGGGCGCCGATCCCGGCGCGTGCCATGGTGTCGACCCTCCAGGCTCGGTCGGCGTCCAACACGGCCCGCATGCGGTCGGCGAACGGCGCTATGGCGATGTCGTGGTACGCCGCCAGGGTGTCGGCCACCATGTCCAGGGCGTCTCGGTCCCCATGGGCCAGTTGCCGCACCCACCCGGGCAGGCTGCGGTGCGACGACAGGCGATGCACATCGGTCGCAAGGCGCTCGCGTGGCGTGGCTCGTATCGCCTCGAAGACCCCCGCGTCGGGGGACGCCGGTGCGCTGGGGGTGAGGAAGTCCGGTACCCAGCCGGCAGCCGGAACCAACGACCCGAGCAACGACGCATGAGAGGGCAGCCGTTCCAGCACCTGACTCCGCCAGGCACGAAACAGCGGGACGGAGCCCCGGCGCAGCACCTGCAGACTCATCACCGCCTCACTTATCGGAAGCGCGCGGTTGTGGGCGAACACCAACCCCGCCAGGTCCTTCGGGGTGAAGTGGATGCGTAACATGCGTCCTCCGTTGTCCGTTTGCTCGGCGCCGGGGCTTGGCAACCGGTGACATTCGGTCATACCCGAAAGCAGTTGTCGGTATCGGTATCGACCGAAGAGGCGTCGTAGGCCGCTGGTGCGGTGGGGTGCTCGGCCGTCGCGGTAGAAGTACACGAGCGCGGGCGCAAACGGCGTCGCTTGTGCAAGGGGGACGCCTGGACGTCCCCCTTGCTCGGCTGAGGGAGACGACGGGGCGTCCGGACCGTGGGGTGTGCGCGTCGACGGCCGGCGGCTCCGATCCATTCGGATGGGTGACGCTTGAGGCGCGAGTCGGGGGGCAGGTGTGCGGGCATGACGGCGTCGGCCCAAAGGAAGGGACCGCCGGCGCCGGACGAGCGGGCACGTCACGGCCCCGCCACCGGGGATCGGCCCGTCCGCTCGGATCGCACGCACGTGGACCGTCCGGACGAGAACACGACCGCAGTATTCCTTGTCCTGGTGGTTGCGCCGAACTCGGGCCGAAACAGCGTCCGCCGTCCACCCCTCGTAAGCCTGAGGAGCCCGTACCCCTGAGGAGGGTCATGTCTCGCCGTCGTCGTTCCCTCGTCCGGTGGCGCGTGCCACGACGGGCCGGTGCTTCCGGGCGGGCCCGGAGCGCGGTACGAACCACTCTCGCCGGCTGGGGTTGGGACGAGGATCGCGTCGCGCCGGCCGTCCTGGTCCTGTCGGAGCTGTTGACCAACGCACAGTTGTACACCGACGGGGATGTGGGACTGAGCCTGCGCCGGACCAGGCGCGGGGTGCGGTTGTCCGTCACCGACACCGACCCCCGGGTGCCGACTCGCCGCGACACCGGTCCCGAACACGAGGGCGGCTTCGGGCTGCACATCCTCGACACGATCACCACCGGCTGGGGCGTCCGGACGCACCGGGCCGGTAAGACCGTCTGGGCCGACATCGACGCGTCCTCTCCCGCCGCTTCGCATCGCCCGCGGCGGTCGGGCGTCAAAGGAACGGCCTCCTCGATCCGGGCGATTCTCCGATGCCGGTGGCGCGAGGGCCCGGTGGCGGCCGATCGACGGACCCCCGCGGGCCTGCCGGTGGCCGAGGTGTGGCGCCGGGTCGGCGCGATCGGTACGGCGGTGCGTGCGGGCATGCCCTCCACGGTTCGACACCTGCGGCGCACGCGCCGACGGGGGTCCGGCCTGATGCTCGTGAACCTCCTCGCCGCGGCTCGACCCTCGGCCGCCTGAGCAGGAGAGCTCCGGCCCGGGCCGGGTCAGGTCAGGTCAGGTCAGGTCTGGGCGCAGCCGTGCCATTGCAGGAGCAGAATGGTGGCGTCGTCATGGAGCTGGTCGTGGTGGTATTCGCGGATCGCGCGGATCAGTCGGCGCAGGGTCTCGGGCGCGGGGAGGCCATCGGCTATGTGGCGGATCACGAAGTCCACGAACCGGTCGAGTCCGAAGATCTCGCCCTGTGGGTTGCGGGCCTCGGTGACGCCGTCGGTGTAGAGCAGGAGCCAGTCGCCGGGTTCGAGTTGTTCCTCGTACAGCGCGACGGGCAGGCCCATGTCCGTGCCCATCGGGTGGGCGGGCGGGCGTTCCAGGGTGGCGACCCATTGGCCGTTGCGGACGAGGACCGGTGGGTGGTGGCCGCGGTTGACCCAGGTCAACAGGCCGGTGAGCAGGTCGAGCCGGCCGATGATCGCGGTGGCGTAGCGGCTGCGGCCGAACTGTTCCAGGAGGGCGGCCTCGATCGCCTCGCTCGTCTCGACCAGGCCCACCCCGTGGCGGCGGCTGGTGCGGCAGCCCGCCAGCGCGAGGGCGACGGTGAGGCCGGCGGAGGTGTCGTGGCCCATCGCGTCGAAGACGGCCAGGTGCGCGGTGTCGCCGTCGACCGCGTACTCGTACGCATCGCCGCCCATCTCGTACGCGGGCTCCAAGGCCGCACTGACGGTGGCCTGTTCGCCGGCGAAGGAACCCGGCGGCATCAGGGTCCACTGCATCTCGGCGGCGAGGCCCATCGGGCGGGTGCGCACCAGGCGCTCGTAGGAGTCGCTGTACGCGCGTTTGCTCACCAGGAGCAGCCCCACCACCAGAGCCAGGTCCAGCGCGCGGTCCACGGCGCCGTCGTCGACATCGTCCGTCTCCAGGCCCAGGACACCCAGGCGTTCGGCTCCGTCCGTCAGGGGAAGCCACAGACGCCTCGGCCGCGGCTCCTCGGGCTCGCCCTCGTCCGCGCCGGTCGGGGCCTCCACGGGCTCGGCGCTCTGGAAGGCCCGACCGGCCAACGTGGCATCCACTCGCAACTCCGCCTCGGGCGCCTCGCCCCCGACCCCCTCGTCCGCGCCTCGGCCCGGAACCAGGCGCAGCACTTGCTGCTGCACGTCCACGAGGTAGATCAGCGGGCGCACCAGGCCCAGCGGCCGGGCGTACGTGGTGATCAGCCCCGGAAGATCCTCCAGAACGGCGTGGCGACACGCCCGGAGCAGCCCGCCCGTCGTGGCCGCACCGTTCGAAAGAGAGTTCACCCGGCGTCCTGTCCTGATTCGAGGCCCGAT
The DNA here is from genome assembly GCF_040605455.1 of Embleya sp. NPDC005575. Classification (NCBI taxonomy): domain Bacteria; kingdom Bacillati; phylum Actinomycetota; class Actinomycetes; order Kitasatosporales; family Streptomycetaceae; genus Embleya; species Embleya sp. NPDC005575. The sequence goes on from NZ_JBEXCV010000071.1 coordinate 21,908, forward strand.
CCCCGGCGGTCGATCACGACGACGTCGGTCGGCTGTCGCCGGTAGGGCAGCATCCGAAAATAACAGAGACAACCCCCCGGACCGCCCGCAACCCCCGAGAATCCGGCAGGTCGTGCCCGAGAGGTGTCGACGAGTTCCGCGACCGGCCGTTCCTTCGACTCACCGGCCGCCGGCCGCCCTGGCGCGGTCGACATTCGAACAAGTTCGTCAAGGGGCACGGACAACCTCCGGAGCATGCGTCGCGGCAGGATTCTGCGGTTCTTGAGCGATGCCACGACGGGACGCGGTGCCACGACTAGAGGCCGAAGAGCGGAACGTCCATGACGTCGGGCGGCCGGACAACGGGGTCCTGTCCGGCAACGGTCGTGCGCAGGGTCTCGATCCACCAGTCGAGCATGCGATCCCGTGCGGCCGCGTCGAGTCCGACGCTCCTGAGAAATTCATTGCCGTATAGCGGATCCGTCGCGACGGCTTGGTGCAATCCGGCCACCGTCAGCTGGATCGCCTCGCGTGGCGGCGGCGTTCGTCCGGTGGCCGCGCAGTGCTGCCGCGCCTGGGCGTGCAGCCGGTCCACCACCTCGTCGAGCATTCCGCTCCCGGTATCGCGCCGGCCGGACCGATGCAGCGCGAGCGCCAGTTCGGCATATCCGTCGGCGTACAGCGCGGCCAGCGCACGCACCAACTCGGCGGGGTCGTTCGGGCCATCGGTCCACGTGCCCAGCACGGCGTGCAGTTCGGCCTTCAGCTTTGCCCCGCCGAATCGCAGCAGCGACTCCAGTAGTTGTTCGCGCGTACCGAAGTGGTGGTTGATCGCGGCATCGGACACCCCGATCTCGGCGGCAACGGCGCGCACCTGCACGGCGGCCGGACCGCCTGCGGCGAGCAGCTTGCTCGCCGCCTCGAGGATCATCCGCCTGGCGTCATCGGGGTTGCGTCGTACTCGGGTGGCCACGCGCCAACTCTACCTTGACCACTCAAGGTAATGTCCTTACCTTGAGCAGCCAAGGTAAGGACGGAGGGCCATGTACGGACCATCCACGATGGTGGCGATGACCGAGTTGGCGACGACCCTCGGCGTCGTGATCCACGATCCGACGCCGCCCCGCGAGATCTGCTTCTCCCGTGCGGGCTGCCGGTTGCACGGATTCGACTGGGGTGGAACAGGACCCCCGGTACTGCTGCTGCACGGCGGCGGGTTGACCGCGCACACCTGGGATTTCGTCTGCCTCGGCCTGCGCGACGCCGGCCGGCTGGTCGCGCTGGACCTACGTGGTCACGGCGACAGCGGCTGGTCCCACGACTACCGCATCGACACCATGGCGGCCGACGTCGTCGCTGCGGCCGATCACCTCGGCTTCGACCGGTTCCAGCTGGTCGGTATGTCGCTCGGCGGCCTGATCGCGGCCCACGCCGCCGATGCGCGGCCCGACCGGGTGGAACGGCTGGCGCTCGTCGACGTCGCACCCGGCGTGGACTTCGAAAGCACCCGGCGAGTGCGGGCATTCATGACCGGGCTCGGTCCCGTGCGAGATCTCGAAACGGTGCTCGAGGCCGCGATGCGGGTCAATCCGCGCGCCGACCGCGCCAGTGTCGCGTACCGCATGAGCACACTGTTTCGCCGTATACCCGACGGCGATTGGGTGCCGAAGGGCGATCCGCGTCCCCCCGACTTCCCCGCCATTCTCGCGGCCATCGATCGGCTCGCCGATCGGCTGACCGGCGTGCCGGTTCTGCTGGTACGCGGCGGACGCAGCAGAGTACTCCCCCAAGCCACCGCCGAACACCTGGTCGGGCGCATCCCGGACGGGCAACTCGTGGTCATACCGAACGCGGGACACAACGTCCAGGAAGACAACCCGCCGGTACTGACCACCGCACTGCGCACCTTCCTGACCCACCGCCCCTGACGAAAGGCCCTGTGCCACACACGGCCGTGCCCGCCTCCGGGGCAGCGGAGGCGGGCACGGCGGCGGGGCGGTCTCGCGAGTCAGGCTCCCGTCGAGTTCTTCACGAACGGCGACTCGGCCGCGGCGGTCGCGGGCCGGGGCCCACCTTCGCTGAGGCCGAAGCGGTCGTGGAACTTGCGCAGCGGGCGGGGCGCGTACCAGGCGGAGCGGCCGAGCAGACGCATCGCGGCGGGAACGAGTATGCCGCGTACGGCGATGGCGTCGATGAGGATGGCCAGCCCACTGCCCAGGCCGAACATCTGCATGAAGCTGAGCTTGGCCGTTCCGAAGGCGAAGAAGCTCACCGCGAGCAGGCAGGCCGCCGCGCTGACGATGCGTCCCGTGTGGCCGAGGCCGTTGGCCACGGCGGACTCGGTGTCCTCGCCCTGGTCGTGAAGTTCCTTGATCCGGCTGGTGACGAACACCTCGTAGTCCATCGAGAGGCCAAAGGCGACGCAGAACATCAGCATGGTCATCGAGGTGTCCATCGGCTGAGGTGTGAAGCCGAGCAGGGAGGCGAGGTGGCCGTCCTGGAAGATCCATGTCATGACGCCGAGGGTCGCTCCCAGGCTGATCATGTTCAGGACCAGGGCGCGCAGCGGCTGCACGACACTGCCGGTGAACAGGAAGAGGAGGAGGAAGGTGGTGAGGGCGACCAGGCCCGCGGCGAGGGGGATCCGGCTGCCGATGGAGCCCTTGGAGTCGACCAGCTCGGCGCCGGTTCCGCCCACCAGGGGGTGTGTCCCGGCAGGCGCTGTGACCGCCCTTGCCTCCTTCGCCAGGCTCTGACCCTTGTCCGACTTCGGTGCCACGGCGCTCACCACGTTGATCCGCTGCGCGTCGGGGCGGCCGAGGTCGGCGTTGCCGGGTCCGGCGGCGGTGGATCGCCCGTCGACGTAGGTTCCCGTGCCGGCCTCGACGCGGACTACGCCTTCGAGCTTGGAGAGTCGGGCCGCGTACGCGTCCAAGGGGGCTTCGCTCACCGCCTTGTCGATGACGATGTGAATAGCCGCGGCGTCGTTGCCGTCGAAGTTCTTCCGCAGCTCGGTGGAGACCTGCCGGCTCCGGGCGTCCTCGGGCAGCACGCGTTCGTCCGGCGTGCCGAGGGTGATGTCCAGCAGCGGGCTCGCCGCCAACAGCAGTACCGCGAGCACGGGCAGCGCGGTGAGCGCGGGCCGCCGCATGACGACGCGGGCCAGCCGTCCCCACAGCGGCGCCCGGGAGGCGGAGCGCCCGGGCTTCGCCCACGGCATCCGCCCGCTGTTGACCCGGTGCCCCAGGACCACGAACAGGGCCGGCATCACGAACAGGGTGCCGAAGGCCGCGATGGCGACGACACCGACTCCGGCATAGCCGAACGAGCGGAGGAAGTACTGCGGAAACACCAGGAGTGCGCCCAGTGCCGCCGCCACTGTCGCGGCGGAGAACGCGACGGTGCGGCCCGCGGTGTTCACCGTCTGCCGGACGGCATCGTCCACACTCGCCCCCGCCGCGAGTTGCTCCCGGAACCGGCTGACCATCAGCAGGGCGTAGTCGATGCCCAGCCCGAGGCCCAGGGCCGTGGTCAGGTTGGTCGCGAAGATGGAGACATCGGTGACGCTGCCGAGGACGTAGAGCTCCGCGAACGTGCCCGCGATGGCGATGATTCCGATGACCAGTGGCAGCAGGGCCGCCACCACGTTGCCGAAGACGACCAGGAGCAGCAGGAGGGTCAGCGGCACGGCGATGGCCTCGGCCAGGACGAGATCCTTGCCGGACTGGGTGCCCATGTCGCTGTTGACGGCGGCGCCGCCTCCGGCTTGGACCGTGAGTGCGCCCTTGTACGATCCCGAGTAGGCGTCGATGAGGCTCTTGGCGTTCTCGTCCCGTTTTGTGTCGTCACCCTTCACATGGGCGAGCACCATGGCCTGGCGGCCGTCCTTGGAGCGCAGGACGGGGTTGTCCGCGTCCCAGTACGAGATCACGTTGTCGAGGCTCTGCTCCTTGTTGAGGTCGGCCACCAAGGCCCGGCCGCTCCGTTTGGCGGCCGGGTCGTCGATGCCACTTCGAGGGGCGCGGACCAGCAGGATCAGATTCGTCTCCCCGCCGAACTTCTTGCCGATGACATCCGCGGCCCGGGTGGACTGCGAGGCCGGGTCGTCGTAGCCGCCCCCCATCAATTTGCCGAACGCACCGGCGCCTGCGGCACCCATGAGGACCACGGCGATGGCGGCGACGACCAGTACCAGCCGGGACCGGCGAATCGCCAGGTCGGCTATGCGTTCAAACACGCGCTGTCTCCTTTGCGTTCCTGCGGTGAAAACGACGTGAAGCAGCCGGGGTGGGGTCGGCAGCGGGGAGCCGGCGCGAGGCTCGGCTCCGACGGAGGCTCTTCGCCCCGGCGGGGGTGGGTGCGGCGCCGCACTCGTCGCCGCCGCCGCCGATGACGCGGGCGAGACGATGCAAAAGTGGGCAGTGTTGGATCTTCTTCACAGCGCGCGTTTGTCGATGTTCGACGAGGGCCGCCGTCGTCGTGCCGGGACGTTCGATGACGCTGACATGACGTTTCCCTCGTGTGCGAGTGGTCGGACGTGCGGATCACGGAGGTGCCGCACCGCCCATGACACTTAGTTGCCCTGCCGTTCGTTATAAGTTGTAACGCTCGTGAATGGCTAGCGTCAAGTGCTTGCGTGAGATCTTCTAACCAGAACTTGAATATGTAGCTGCCCGGGGCGCGGAAGGAGGTGGGGCATGGCGGACAAAGGGGGGCGTCGCTCATGCCGCCGGACGCACGCCGCGCCGCGCCGCCGCACGCATGGCAACCCTCTGCCGTGACCGTCCGCACCGCGCCGGCGGATATATTCACCGCAGCCGAGCGATCGAGGCCGGCTCCGATGACGACCCCTCGCCCCGGACCCGGCACCTCCCGCGTCCGGCGATCAACGACGACCCAGCGAAGGAGAACCGAGAATGGGGTCCGACCACCCACGAGCGACCCCGGAGAGGGAGCGCGACGTCGAGGACGCGGGTCGCACCCCCGGGGCTCTCGCCCGGACGCTACGCGCCGTCGTGACCGTTCGGCCCGTACGCAACGACGTACTGCTCGCGCTCCTGGCCGGCGCCCTCGACCTGCTCAACTATCTCTCCCCCGAGCAACGCGACACCGTCGACGTCACACCGCTGGGGATCGTGCTGTCGGCATCGGGTGCCGCGTTTTTGGTCGTACGCCGGCGCCGGCCCATGCGGGTCCTCGCCGCGGTGCTCCTGACCCAGGCCGCGTTCATCTGGATCTTCGCGCCGACCACGCACACCTCCGGCGGCGCGATGATCCTCGCCCTGTACACCGTCGCCCGCTATCGCGGGACCCGCGACCTCGCGATCGCCGCCAGTGGATGCATGGCGGTGCAGATCCTGCGCTCGGTGCACGGCGCCGGAGACGTGGCGTTGTCGGCCCTCGCCGACCTGGCAACGACGGCGCTGGTGATCGCGGTGGGCGTCGGCACCGCGAGGTGGAAGCAACAGCGCGCCCTGCTGCGTCGGTTGCTCGCGGAGCGCGCGGTGACCGAGGAACGGCGCCGGATCGCCCGCGAGTTGCACGACATCGTCTCGCACCACATCACCACGATGAACCTCATGTCCGGCGGCGCCCGCGCCACCCTCAGGCGGGAGCCCGAGGTGGCGGAGGACGCGCTGCGCACCCTGGAAGGATCCGGCCGGGCGGCGCTCGGCGAGATGCGGCAACTGCTCGGCGTCCTGCGCGCCGCCGACGGGCCCGACGACACACCGACCGGAAGCCGGCCCGGGATGGACGACCTGGAGCGCCTGTTCGCCGAGTCGCGCGCGGCCGGGCTGCCTGTCGACTACCAGGAGATCGGCGAGCGGCGACCACTGCCGCCCACCGCGGGACCGACCGTGTACCGGATCGTGCAGGAGGCCCTGACCAACACCCGCAAATACGCGGGCGACGCGCGAGCCACCGTACGGGTGAGCCACCTCCCCGACCGCGTCGTGGTCGAGGTACTCGACGACGGCAAGGGCAGCGTGCCGTCGCCCGGCATGGAAGGAAGCGGCTACGGCCTGGTGGGCATGCGCGAACGGGTGGCCCTGCACGGCGGCACCCTGGAAACCGGGCCCCGCCCCGAAGGCGGCTTCCGCGTGGTCGCCGACCTGCCCCTGCCACCCAACCCCGACGACCCGCCCGAATCGGCCCCCGCCGCCGCGGACCCAACCGAAGCCGAACCCGACCGCGGCTCACCCAACCACTCCTGAGCCCGCGCGAGCCGACGCAGAAATCCGGGACGACGTCGCAGCGCGATGGCCGGGGCGCCCGTGATGGCCGGCCGAGCACCGCGGAGCTGTCGATGGGCCCACGTCGCCATCGGCGAACAGGCAGGCCACGGCCCGGAGTTCGAACACGCGGCGGCCCGGGTGTACCTGCACTGGCGGGCCGACGATGTGCGGTCAGGTGCGCGGGCCGAGGAACAGGCCACCGCTCGCGTCGATGACGTGGCCGGTGATCCAGCGCGCGGCGTCCGAGGCGAGGAACGCGACGACGTCGGCGACGTCCTCGGGGGCGCCCAGTCGGTCGAGCGCCGTCGCGTCGGTGATGAGGTCGGCAAGGCCCGGCACCTCGAAGAAGGATCCGTTGGTCGCCGTTCGGGTGGCGCCGGGCGCCACCGCGTTCACCGTGATTCCCCTGGTCCCGAGCTGGTTGGCCAAGGTCTTGCTCATCGTCTCGACTGCGGCTTTCGTCATGGCGAAGGACGTCTGGCTCGAGCTGGCCATCCGCGTTGCCACCGACGAGATCGACACGATGCGGCCGCCGTCGCTGAGCAACGGCAGTGCTCGCTCGATGATGAAGTACACCGCTCGCACGTTCACCGCGAACAGGTGGTCGAACTCCGCTCGTGTCGTGACTCCGAGCGGGCCGGCGGGCGCGGCCGCCGCGTTGTTGACGAGGATGTCGAGCGGGCGTCCGGCCAGGCCGGCCTCCACTCCCGCGAAGAGCGTCTCGACGTCGTCGTCGACGCCCAGCCTCGCCCCGACGGCGAGCGCGGCACCCCCGGTGCGTTCGATCTCCTCGACCGTCGCCCTCGCGCCGTCCTCGTCCGTGCCGAAGTGCACGATGACCACCGCCCCGTTCGCCGCCAGCCGGGCCGCGATCGCCTGCCCGATGCCGCGCGATGCCCCGGTCACCAGAGCCGTCCTGCCGGTCAGATCAGTCATACCAACCACCATGTGATGTTAGTTACTACCAATCTGGTAGCTGCTATCACTCCGGTAGGGTCTATCACATGCCTGTTCAGCCCTCAAAACTGCGAGCGCGACGGCGCGCCGAGACCCGGCGCGCGATCCAGGAGCACGCGGTAAGGCTCTTCACCGAACGCGGCTACGACGCCACGACCGTGGTCGACGTCGCCGAGGCCGCGGGCATGTCGCCCATGACCGTGTATCGGCATTTCCCCACGAAGGAAGACCTCGTGCTCGTCGACGAGTACGGCGCGCTGGTCGCCGAGCGCATCGTCGCGCAGCCCGCAGCGCAGCCTCCGGTGCGCCGTATCGGCAACGCGCTCGTCGACTCGGCCGCGACGTTGACCGGCCGCGGCCGCGGGGAAGGCCCGTCGGCGAGCGAGGAGTTCCTGCTGGCGCGCCTGCGGCTCATGATCTCGACGCAGGCCCTGCGGGCCAGGCATCTGGACAACCACTACGTCCTTCAGCAGGCGATCGTCGACGCCCTCGGGTACGACACGACCGATCCCGACACGGTGTTCCGCGCCCAAGTGGCGGCAAGTGCCTGCCTTGCCGCCATGCACACGGCTTTGGTGCGCTGGGTCGAGGACGACGGACGGACCGAACTGCCCACCGTGATCGCGAAGGCACTCGCAGCCGCCTTCGGCGAAGTCACCGTCGGCACCGACCCGGACGCGTAAGGAACGACCTTCCGAGCGCACCGGCGCCCCCGGAGGCCACACCTCGTAGGTGTCCATCGCTGTCCACGAGGAACGGCTTGGACCGCAATCACGGCAGGTCGGCGACCGGATCGACGCACGGCTTCGGCGCTCTCGGCGGCTCGGCATTCACCGTGCGGCCCTTCGGATCGAACGAATCCATCGTTGCGTACCGAACAAGTGCGGTCTCGGCCGGCGATGTCCTGTCGCCGCGCCACGCCTGGTCGGGGAGGTCGAGGCGTTCCAGGCGCTCGCCGACGACGTGGCACGCCCGCCGAAGCTGTTCCGCATCACCGAGTTCCTCCGGATGGACGTGGCCGAAGGCTGACCCACCCGATCGTCGACCGGCCGGCGCAGCAGCCCGGCCCGCGCATCCGCCGGGATGGGCCGCGACGTCCGGCAACCGGCGCAGCGTCTCACGGCTGGGTACATAGCCGGTCGGATTGTGGGGATTCACGATCGCCTGGGCCGGCAGCTTTCTCGCGTGCGTCGATCCGGGCGGCGAAGGATTCGATCGCGTCCACGACCCGCTCGAAGCGGAACGAGTGGAACAGGTCGAACGCATGCTGGGCACCCGGGAGTTCGGCATAGACGACGGGATTGGCCGAAACCTCGCGCAGCGCGTCGGCGAAGCGTCGGGCAATGTCGACCGGTACCACCGTGTCGTGGTCGCCGTGCGCGATGAAGAACGGTGGCGCGTCGGCGGCGACGTACGCCAGGGGCGAGGAATCGGGGCCTTGGTCATAGTAGTTGCCGTAGTAGCCGTTGAGGCAGACGGCGGCGGTGACTGTGGTGTCGACCTCCTCGAAACCGGGCTGGAAGGCCGGGTCGTTGGGCGTGAGGGCGGCCAGGGCCGCCAGGTGCGCCCCGGCCGAACTGCCGGATGCGAACAGCTTCGACGGATCGGCGCCGTACTCGTGGCCGTGCTCGCGCACCCAGGCGATCACCTTCTTGAGGTCGATGAGGTGGTCCGGATGCCGCGCGTCGGGCCGCAGACGGTAGTTCGCGCTGACGCACACCCAGCCCTGGCTCGCGAGGCGGTGGATCAAGGGCAGTGACTGGCTGTTCTTTCCGCCCCGGTCGTATCTCCCTCCGTGCAGGTGGATCAGCACGGGCCCGCCCGAGGGGCGGGATCGATGGTGGTACACGTCGAGCAGGTTTCTCCGGCCCGCGTCGCCGTAGCCGATGTTCGCCCTCCGCACGACGTCGCGGCGGCGGCGGAGGAATGGCCCGAACAGGATGCGGCCGAGCGGAAGGCGGCGGCGCAGTCGCGCGGCCGCCTCGGGGTCGATGCGGGCGCGCCAGTCTTCGCCCAGGGCGTCGGCCAGGGCTCGCTCCACCACCGGGCCCGCCCGCATCCCGTTCCGTGCGATCACCGCGAGCCCGGCCGCGGTCAGGGCGGCGAGCCCGACCGTCAGCCAACCGACGACCGACCGCACGTCTCGCTGCGAGAAGGCCCACGCCGTGCACAGCAAAAGCCAGCAGAAGCAGATGAACGGCACCTCGTTGAGGACGAGGGTGAGGCGAAAACTCAGGTTCGCCGGCAACCCCGGTCGGCGCAGCGGCGCCAGCGCAAGCACGGTGGCGACGGCGACGGACGCCACCGTCACGAGATATCCAACCGGCACAGGACCACCCCGGGATCGTCGTCGCCATCAGAGTTACCACATCTGTGGTACCACTTCTGGGGCGGTCCCCACAACGTCCAGCCGCCGGCTCCGCGGGCATCACCCCGACGGCCCGTACCGTCGCGCGCGGCGTGCCGCGCCCCGTCTGTCAACGCACCCGAGCCGCCGCGAGGGCACCCGCGAAGAGCCTCGATCGATGCACGAACACCCGGGTCGACCGCCCGATCAGGCGGTCTCGGCGACCGCCCGGGGCGCGGCTCGGGCGTACACCGTGTCCAGGAGGTTGCGGACGAATCGGTCGAGGTCGTCCAGTCCGCTCGCTGCCAGGGTGTTCGGACCACCGGTCAATAGGTGTGGGATGGCGGCGTGCAAGGCCAGCGTCACGGCCGCGGCCCGATCCGGGGTGACCGTCAACCCGGCGGCTCGCTGGGCCCGTTCGAAGTCCGCGAAGTCCGCGGCCGCGATGGCGTCCAGAACGGACGCCAGCCACGGCCTGCGCGCCGCCTCCAACTGAAGCTCCAGGTATGCCAGCATTCGGGGTCGACCGGGTCCTGCGACGTTCTCCAGAAGCCTGCGCAGCATGACCACCAGGCTCTCGCGGTCGCCGGGCGCCGGTCCGGGCAACTCGCGGTAGAGCTCCAGGCATCGTTCCGCGACCGCACGCAGCAGCGCGTCCCTGGTCGGGAAGTAGTTCTTGGTGGTACCGAGCGGCACATCCGCGCCCGCGTCCACCGCACGGTGGGTCAGACCACGTCCGCCGAACTCCGCCAACACCTCGATGGCCGCGTCTCGCAGACGGTCTCGTCGATCCTGATTCACCTCGCCCATATTACCCCAAACGTGGTACCCCACTTGTGGTGATTCGTGCCCGCCGGCGAGGGACGCGACCGGCTGGGACGGCCCGCCGGGCCGTGTCCGGGTCGAGCGCTACGACCCGAACAGACCGTCTGCCGGCGGGACTACGGCACGTCCGGGGTCGGGGGTACGTCCATCACCAGGGCGACGATGGTGTCGATGACGCTCCCCATGTCCACGGTGGGGTCGATCAGCCACTGGTATTGGATGCCGTCCGCGGCGGCGAGGGCCAGGCGGGCGATGGCGTCGACATCGACGTCGAGGCGGATGCGCCCCCGGTGTCGCAGGTCGGCGAGGCCGTCGCGCAGGGCGGCCAGGATGTCGGTGGAGCGGACCTCGAAGAAGTCGCGTCCCGGGTGACCCGGAAAGCCGGCCGCGGCGGCCATGCTCACGTACAGGCGCACCAGGCCGGGGACATCGCCGTTGTGGCGCAATATCTCGGCCATCCTGGTGAGCGGGTCGCCGCACGCGTCCTGGGGAACCTTCTCCCCGGCGACTCTGTCGCGTTCGCCGAGCACCCAGATCAGCAGTCCTTCACGTGACCCGAAGTAGTGCAGGACGCCGGCTTGGGACATGCCCATGCGGTCGGCGATCTCCTTGATCAGGGCGCCCTTTTCGCCGAGCGTCGCGAAGACGTCGAGCGCCACTCCCAGGATCTGGTTGCGGCGGGCGACGCCCTTTGCGTAACGGCCGCGCGGCGTACGGATGTTGTCGTGGCGCGCCTGCCGCTCGGATTCCATGCGAGAAAACCTAGTCAAGTTCGATTTTTGCGTCCAGGCTTCCCGACCGTTCGACCAGTGCCGGTACGCACACCGGTACGGATCTGCGAACGACGGGCAACGGGGCCTGCATGACGGAGCGTCACATCGAGGCGAAACCTGGCCCGCGCCCTCCCGGAACCGAGCGCCGCGGTAGGTGAGGCGGTCCGCCGGCCCCATCGGCTCCGGCACCCTCGACCGATACGGGCTGGGCGTCTCCAAGTTCGTGCTGCCCTGTGGAGGGACGGCCTGGAGCCACGGCGGCAACGTCATCGGCTGCTTCAGCCGCAGCTTCTCCAGCGAGGACGGCACCAAGCAGGTGACGATCGCCGGAAACCAGCACCACGGCGAGCCCGACAGCCGCGACCATTCGATCCTCACGGGTGCCGCGGCGGACACACTCTGCGCCATGAACCGAGGCGGCCCGCGCGGCAGTCCGCGACCCCGGCGACCGCCGCCGTGCCCGCCTCCGCCGCACCGGAGGCGGGCACGACGGCGGCACGCTCCCGGGTGTCGAACTCGGCGCGAACGGCGCCCGGCCGGCCCTATGCCCGCGCCGGTTCCTTGCGAGGTGCGACCAGTACGGGTCGGTCCGGTAGGGCGAGTTCGACGTGCGAGCCCAGTGGCAGCGTGGTGGTGGCGTGCGAGGGTACGTCGACCTTGACCGTTGCTCCGGCGGCCGAGCGCACGCTCAGGCGGGTGATCGCGCCCAGGAAGGCCGCGCCGAGCACCTGCGCCGAGCCGTCCGCCGCGGCCACCACCTCGATCGATTCCGGGCGCAGCAGCACGTCCACGTCGCCGTGCGCCGGGTCGCCGTCGATCGGCAGGGTGCGGCCGAGCACGTGCACCGTCGCACCGTCGGCGTGAGCGGGAATCCGGCTCATCACCCCGACGAACTCGGCTACGAAGGCGGTCGCCGGACGGGCGTACAGCTGCGCCGGCGGCGCGCACTGTTCGAGTCGGCCCGCGTTCATCACCGCGACCCGGTCGGCGAGCGAGAGCGCCTCCTCCTGGTCGTGGGTCACGAACAGCGTGGTAATGCCCAACTCCTGCTGGAGCCGCCTGATTTCGTCCCGCAGGGTCAGCCGCACGCGGGCGTCCAGCGCGGACAGCGGCTCGTCGAGCAGCAGGACCCGCGGACGCAGCGCCAGTGCCCGGGCCAGCGCGATCCGCTGTTGCTGGCCGCCGGAGAGCTGGTGCGGATAGCGGCCGGCCTGGTCCGGCAGGCCGACCAATTCCAGGAGTTCGCCGGCGCGAGCACGCCGCTCGACCCGACCCACGCCCCGCATCCGCAGGCCGAACGCGACGTTGTCCAGCGCGCTCAGGTGCGGGAACAGGCTGTACGACTGGAAGACCATGCCCGCGTCGCGTCGATGCGCGGGGACTCGGGTGATGTCCTCGCCGTCGACGAGCACCTCGCCCGCGTCGGGATGCTCGAAGCCCGCGACCACCCGTAGTGCGGTGGTCTTGCCGCACCCGGACGGGCCCAGGAGGGCCACGAGTTCGCCTTGGTTGACCGTCAGGTCCAGCCCGGCCAGGGCCCGCACATCACCGAACGAGCGTTGTAGGCCCCGGAATTCGACGGTCGCACCGGTGCCGGCAATCTGCGTCCCGTCCTCGGCGAGGATCTTCGGTTGGTCGAACGTCATGGTCACGAGGTCTCCGGGGTGGTCTTCGTCCGGGCGCTGCGCGGCCGGCCGGCGGTGGCGAGTGCGAGCAGCAGCACCCAGGTGACGAGCAGGCCGATCACCGACACCGCGACCGACATCTCGGCCTGCGAGCCGCCGATGCCGACGATCCACACGGCGAAGGGACGGTAGCCCAGGATCGCGGCCACGGTGTACTCGCCGAGCACGAGCGCGAGGGTCAGGAACGCGGTGTTGAGCAGCGCGCCGCGCAGGTTCGGCAGGACCACCTGGAACACCGCGCGCGGCCAGTTCGCGCCGCACGCGCGCGCCGCCTCGACCAGCACCTTCAGGTCGATCGCGGCGAGCCCGCCGTCGAGCGTGCGATACGCCAGCGGCAGCGCCATCAGCGTGTACGCGAGCACGAGCACGACGGGGAAGTCCGGGTCCTGGATGGCGATGAACGTGTCGTACAGCGGGGTGTCGGCCAGGTGGTCCGGCCCCCATCGCAGCACCGTGCCGATGCCGGCGACCAGCGCGATGGCGGGGACCACCAGTGGCAGTGAGCACACCACCTCGATCACCCAGCGCAGTCGCGGCGCGGTCAACCGCACGGTGATCAGCGCGGGCACCAGCAACAGCAACACCAATGCCACGGTGGCGGCGGCCAGTTCGAGGGTGAGCGTGAGGCTGTCGAGGAAGCCGTCGGCCCCCAGGATCCCGGTGTACGCGTCGAATGTGATGCCTTGGCCGGGCACGTCGATGCTGAAAACCACCGAACACACCATCGGCAGCAGGAAGTACGTCCCGGCGATCACCAGGACGACGCCTCGCGACCAGCGGATCCGGCCGCGCAGTGCGGCTAGTCGAGCCATCGGGCGCTCCTGCGCTGAAGGGGCAGATGGACGGCGGTGACCAGGCCGGCCACCACCACCATGTCCAGGCTGAGCGCGAGCGCCACGTTCCCCTGGTCGACCAGGACGTTGCCGGACAGCGCGTCGGCGATCTGCATCGTCACCAACGGCACGGAACTGCCGACCATCGCCGCGGCCGTCGCATAGGCCGCGAACGCCGAGCCGAAGAGCAGCACGAATCCGCCGAGCAGTGCTGGGGTCAGGATCGGCAGCGCGACGTGCACCCAGTAGCGGAACGCGTTGGCCCCGTTGTTGCGCGCCGCCTCGCGCCACTGCCTGCGCAGTCCTTCGAGGGAGGGGGTCAGGATGAGCACCATGAGCGGAATCAGGAAGTAGAGGTAGACCACGGACAGTCCGGTGAAGCTGTAGAGGCTCCAGCCGTGTTCGGTCAGGTCGAACTTGCCGGTCACCACGCCCGCGTTGCCCAGCGTTGCCACGAACGCGAAGGCGAGTGCGACCCCGCCGAAGTTGGCGAGTACGCCGGAGGCGGTCAGTACGGCCTCGCGGACGAAGCGAAAGCGCGAGGTCACCACGGTGTAGGCGATCGGCAGCGCGCATCCGGTGGCGATCAGCGCCGTGACCGCGGACAGCTTCACGCTGCCGATCAACGCGGTCAGGTAGGCGCCTTGCACGGACGCGGACATGTTGGCGCCGGTGGCCTGTACCCCGTCGGGGGCGGTCGCGGGTGTGGTGAAGGCGCCGAAGACCATCGCGGCCGTCGGTACGCCGAAGACCACGGCGGCGAACAGCAACAACGGCGCGACGCCGAGCCAGTGCGGCACGCGGCGCCGCCGCCGCGGCCGGGCCACGCTCCGCTCGCGCGAGGCGAGCGAAGGCGCGATCCGGACCGCGGCGGGCGCGCCGACGTCGGAGAGGTCGGTGCTCATCCGGCGACTGCCTGGCCCCAGCCACCGGTGAGGACCTTCTTGGCGTTGTCGACCTGGTCCGGAGTCGGGAAGACCGGGGCGCCGGCGCCGGGCACAGCGGGCAGCTTCGCGGCGAATCCGGCGTCCAGCGTGCCGGCCTCCTTCATGGCGCCCATCAGGGCCGGGCGGGCGTAGCCCTTGAGCCACAGGTTCTGGCCTTCGGGGCTGTACAGGAACTCCTGCCACAGGCGCGCGGCGGCCGGGTGCGGTGCCCACTTCACGATCGCCTGCGAGTAGTACTGCGCGTAGACGCCGTCGGCGGGGATGTTCACCTGCCAGTCGACGCCCTTGGACTTGAACTCGTCCGCGTAGCCGGCGTTGAGGTAGTCCCAGTCGATGCTGATCGGCGTCTCGCCCTTTTGCACGGTGGCCGGGGTCGACTCGACCGGGTTGTAGTTGCCGTTCTTCTTGAGCTTGGCGAAGAAGTCCAGGCCGGGCTGGATGTTGTCGAACGAGCCGCCGCTCGCCAGGGCCGCCGCGTACACGCCGCCGAACGCCGAGCCGGACTTGGTCGGGTTGCCGTTGAGCGCGACCTGGCCCTTGTACTGCGGCTTGAGCAGGTCGGCGAACGTCTTGGGGCACTCCTTGATCCGCGCGGCGTCGCAGCCGATCGAGATGTAGCCGCCGTAGTCGTTGAACCAGCGGCCCTGCGCGTCCTTCTGCGGCTCGGGGATCTTGTCGAACGCGGCGACCTTGTACGGCGCGAGCAGGTCCTGCTTCGCGGCGCTGAGCGCGAACGCGTTGCCCAGGTCCACCACGTCGGGCGAGCGGTCCTGGCCCTTGCGTTGGGTCACCGCGTTGATCTCGTCCTGGGACGCGCCGTCGGGGTTCTCGACCTCGACCTTGATGCCGTACTTCGCCTGGAAGGCGTCGATCAGCGCGCCGTAGTTGGCCCAGTCGCGGGGCAGCGCGATCGCGTTGAGCCTGCCCTCCTTCTTCGCGGCGGCCACCAGTGCCTCCATGCCACCGAAGTCCTGGACGGACGTGGCCGACGCCGCGTCCTTGGCCGCGGCGGGAGCGCCCGGCGCGGCGGAGGTGCCGGCCGCAGGCTTCTTGTCGGATGCCGAGCCGCACGCGCTCAGGGTGAGCGCGGCCACGGCAAGGCCGGCGACCAGTCCGGTCGCACGAACGCGGAGCACTGTCACGGGGTTCTCCTGGAGCTTCGAATGGTGTGCCGGAGTTGGCTGTACAACTTGGTCCAGTACGCCCGACGTCGATGTCGGCAACGTGAACGCAGGCACACGGGCGTGCGAGGTTCCCGGGAAATGGGCGTGCGGCCCGGCAGGCTCTCGACGAACGGGTAGGGTCGCCACGGTCGGACGTCCCGGCAATGGAATTCGGGGGGTGGCGATGGGGGTTCAGGGCGAGGCGCGGTATCGGCAGGTCGCGGCCGATCTGCGGGAGGCGATCACGACCGGCAGGTACGGCTCCGGCGGCCGCTTGCCCGCCGAGGGCGACCTCGCGCAGCATTACGGCGTCTCCCGCGGCACGGTGCGCCAAGCGCTCGCGGTGTTGCGCGCGGACGGGATGGTCACGTCCCGACGCGGCACCCGCCGGGTGGTGCTGGGGGCAGCCCGGACGCAGAGTTTCGCCGAACTGCTGAGTTTCACCCGCTGGGCGCGCTCGATCGGCGAGGAGCCCGGCGGGCGAACCGTGGCGATCGAGCCGGCGGCGGGCGATCCGGGCGAGTGCGCGCAGTTGGGCCTGGAGCCGGGGTCGACGGTGTTCCGGGTGCTGCGGTTGCGGACGCTCTCGCGGGTACCGGTGATGATCGAGCGCACGATCTATCCCGAGCGGATCGGGGCCTTGGTGCACGGTTTCCCGATCGACGCGGTCTCGCACACCGAGCCTCTGGAGGACCTCGGCGTATTGTTCACCGACGCCGACCACACGATCGATCAGTGGCCGGCCGACGCGGAGGACGCCCGCCTGCTGGGGTGCCCGCCGGGCACGTCGCTGCTGCGCGAACGGCGCCGCACGACGGACCCGACGGGCGTGCCCGTGGAGTGGTCGCAGGACCGTTACCTCCCGGGCACCGTGGCCTTCACGGTGCACAACTCGGTGGCCACGACGGCGCTGTACCGCCGACGCGGCTGACCGGGCCCGCGGCGGACGATCGCACCGGCGGCGGTCGGCCCGACCGCGGCGGATCGGCCCGGTCGGCGCTTGCGGGCAGGCGCGCCGAGCCGACCGTTCACGGCAGCAGCAGCCGGGTCAGCAACGGCCGGAAGTGGGCGAAGTCCGGGACGGACACGTCGGCGTCCTTCGCCGCCTCGTCCCAGCGCCGCACCCGCACCGCGTCGAGCGCGTACGGCCCGTCCGCGAACGCGCGTGCCTCGGCCTCGCCCATCGGCCCGCCCTGCACACGGAGCGTGTACACGGACGCGTCCGACAGGCGTGCCGCATAGCCCGGCTCGGTGGCGCACAGGTAGCGCTTCGCCGCCACGTGCAGCCGGATCGGCTCGGTCACCTCGGGCCCGAACCGCTTCGCGAGCCGATCGGCGCCGGTGTGGCTGTGCCGGTTGTCCTCGCCCGCCATCAGGTCGCGGCCGGTCAGCGGCCCGTGGAAGTGCCCGATGTCATGCATCAGCGCGGCCGCGATCAGGTGCTCGGGCGCGCTCTCCGCCTCGGCGATCGCCCCGGCCTGCAACATGTGTTCGGCCATCGTCACCGCCTCGCCGAGGTATTCACCCGCGCCCTGGTCGGCGAACAGGTCGGCGAGTTCGTCGAGGATGGCCGTGTCGATCTCCCGGCGGTCCGTCATGACGCGTCTCCGGTCGTGCGGCCCAGTACATCCAACGTGCCGGCGAGGCCGTCCAAATCGGCGTAGCACCCTTGCAGGTGCCGCCTGCCCGCACCGTCGAACGCGGTGCGCGCGTGCAGGACCCGGGTGTTGTCGAACACCACGCAATCGCCCGGCTCCAGCCTCCGGGTCAGCATCAGCTCGGTCCGGGCCAATATCTCGGCGAAGGCACGGTAGGCCGAGTAGAAGTCGGCGAGTTCGCCGGCTGGGAGCCGCAGCGTGCCCATCGAGCGGTTGTTGAATCGCACCTCACGGATGCGACCGGCCTCGTCCGCGCCGATGATCGGCCGGTGCGCCCGCAGTCGGGTGTGCGCGTCCCGGAACTCGAACGGCACCGGCGTGCGAACCAACACCCGGAATGCGTCCGGTTGTTCGGCGCGCAGCAACGCGGCGGCCCGGAAGCCGTCCACGAAGCCGGAGTCGCCGCCGGCGGCCTCGTTGGCCAGGCAGTGCAGGAGTTGCACGGTCGGCACCGGATCGCGATAGGGGTTGTCGGTGTGCGGAGTGATCGCCACCGAGGTGAAGGCGAGGTTGTTGGGCCGGTCCTCGACTCGGACGTCGAAGAGCCGGCCGTAGTTCGTCTCGCGGACGAAGCCGAATGTCCCTGCCACCGACAGGACTTGCTCCTCGATGCACGGGACGCCGCGCAGCAGCGCGAGTCCGAGCCGTTGCACCGCGGTCAGTGCGGGCGCCGGGTCGCGCGTGTAGCCGCTCCAGGTGAACTCGAAGCGCGGCGCCTCCAGTTCCGCGGCGTCCCACAACGTCTTGCCGTCCTCGCTCCGCGGATCCGGCTCGCCGGGCGCCTCGAACCACGCGCGCGCGTAGACGGATCGGTGCCCGTCCGGCGCCCACACGACCTCCACGTCGGATCCGTGCTCGTGCACCTCGGCGGCGATCAGGTCGAGCGGGAGGTCGGTGATCTGGAACAGTTTCTGCCCGGTGCGCGGGTCGCGGCACAGCGGGCAGGGGCAGTTGTCCCGCAGCCACACGGCGGGCAGGCCGCCGATGTCCGGGGCGGTAGCCATGGGCGTCTCCTCGGTCTCAGAGAGTGCGCAAAGTTGTCTGTACAACTTGCCCTCAGGGTTACCGTCGCAGGGCTGCGTGAGCACGTGGCCACGAGCGCGTGACGCCGACATGAACACCACGTCCGGCGCGCGGCGAATGGCCCGCCGGGAGCGGAACGGGCGGGCGGGCGGCAAGCGCCACACACGGGATGACCGACGCACATCTCTCACGGGACGACGTCGTAGGCGTACTTGGAGGTGAAGTCGAGGGTCAGTCGGGGCCTGCCGCCCGGTGCGCCCGGTCCCAGCGGAGTCACGATCGGGTCGTCGATCCGATGGCCCAGCAGGTCGCTCGACGCCGTCATGGGCGGAAGATGGGACCGGCCGTTGCGCCGCATCCAGCCTTCCCAGATCCGGTCCACATTGCTCATGGACGCGCAAGGTCTTTCGCCGTGCTCTCCGGTACATCGCGCACTCACGGGTACAGCGGGCCGAAGTCGACCTTTGACCAGGGTGCGTGGACGGCCGGCCGGGGCCGGTCCCGGGTGTCCCAGACCCTGGTGTGCCGTGCCGTGTCGTCCAGGTGCGGCCAGCCGGGGTCGCCGGTGGCGGCGAACGCGGCCCAGGTCCGCACCATGCGCTGCGAGAGTCGGCGATCCGCGTCGTCGGCTGGGCCACCGATGAGGAATCGCACCTCGTCGAGATCGAGGTTGCCGAAGGCGAAGGGGACGTCCGCGCAGTGCCAGGCTCGGGGCACCGCGCCCGGGGCATTCGGACGACGGGCGAAGCGGGACAGGAAGGCTCGACCACCCGCGCGGGCATGCCGTTCGGCCAGACGCCGGCTGTACTCGCCGAACATCACCTCGCCGAGGATCGTGAGGTAGACGTCCAGGACCGGCGCCTGCGGCATCGCCGCGCGGTACGCACTCACCAAAGCCTCGGAAAGGCCGAAGTCCGCTGTGAAGACCGCTAGTTGACGATCGGTGGTGACCTTCGCGCTGCTGCCCACGGCGTCGAACAGCCAATACTCCTCCGCGGTGTGGCAGACCAGCAGGTCCAGTCCGCGCGCCCGACCCTCGGCCAGGCCGGCGAGGGGGTCGGTGGGCAGCACGTCGCCGTCGACGACCGGCGCGTGGATGGCCGGGTCGTAGTGACGGCGGCCGGAGTCGGGGTCGCGCCGGTAGTCGTCGACGACCCGGTCGCAGGCGGCCACCAACGTCCGGGGCGTCGCCGCCCGCAGCGCCTCGGCGG
>NZ_JBEXCV010000072.1:0-41410 GCF_040605455.1 Embleya sp. NPDC005575
GCGCCCGTCGGCTGCCGTGGAGCGGGCGCGGGCCGTGTCGCCCGCCCCGCCGTAGGAGGCGAAGACCAGCGCCGCTGCCCCGCCGTAGGGACGAAGGCCGGGCGCCCGTCGGGTGTTCGCAGACGCGTCCCGGGCCGGGTGCCCGCCCCGACGGGTCCGGTGGTGCCGTCACAGGCGCAGGTACGACAGGTCCACGGCGTCGGCCATCGCCCGCGCGCCCGCGTCGTTCAGGTGCAGGATCTGCCGCACCGTCTGGTCGCGGAAGCCCCGCGAGGGCTTGATCTGAATGCTCTCGTTCGAATCGAGCACGGCGGAGCGGAAGCCCGCGACCCAGGTCGTCGTCATGATCGGTGAACTCCTTTGATGGGTGGGGGTGGTGGTCTTCGGTCCTGCTCAAACCCGGACGGGCCGGGGGCTGGGGGTGCGTCGGGCCCGCCTGGTGATGGGCTCGATGCCACGGCTGCCCGATCTGGGCCGCACCTGGCGCGAGCTGGGGCCGGAGCGCTTCCACGTGGTGGTCCGCACGGCGCTCGCGGAGCTCGTCGAACGCGGCGAACTCGAGATCGACGACGTGCCGTTGGCTGCGATCCAACTCTCCGGTCTGGTCCTGATGCCGCACATCGCCTACGGCTCCTCGGGCGCGGTGCCCGACGCCGATCCGACCCGGCGACTGATCATCGGCGGCGTGGACATGTTCCTGGCCCGCTACCGCCCGGCGGCCGACGCGGCCGACACTCGGATCGTGCCCGCGCCGCCGGCGTATGACGCGGATCGGCGACGCGACGGCGGGTGGGTTCGATGCGCCGTCGCGGAATCGGCGTGCGGCGACTCGCCCGGATGGCCCGGATGTGAGGCGCGTCACGCGCTGGACTGATAGGAAGATCCGAGAGTCCTATATGTCCGGCTCGTAACCATTCGAGGAGGCGTCGTCATGCGCGCCACGCCCGAGAACCCCGCCGAGAGTTCGACCGCCGCCACGTCGGTCGAACAACCGTCCCCGATCCATATCCTGTGGATCAACGCCGGTCTGAGCTGCGACGGCGACTCCGTCGCGTTGACCGCCGCGATGCAGCCGTCGATCGAGGAGATCGTCACCGGCGCGCTGCCCGGACTGCCACCGGTCGCCGTGCACTGGCCGCTGATCGATTTCGAGTGCGGCCCGGTCCAGGGCGCGGACACCTTCATCGAATGGTTCTTCAAGGCCGAACGCGGCGAACTCGACCCGTTCGTCCTGGTGGTCGAGGGATCCATCCCGAACGAGTCGATCAAGTCCGAGGGCTACTGGAGCGGATTCGGCGACGACCCCGCCACCGGCCAACCGATCACCACGAGCGAATGGCTGGACCGGCTCGCGCCCAAGGCCACCGGCGTGGTGGCGATCGGCACGTGCGCCACCTACGGCGGCATCCACGCGATGGCCGGCAACCCGACCGGCGCGATGGGCGTGCCCGACTACCTGGGCTGGGACTGGACCTCCAAGGCCGGCCTGCCGATCGTCTGCGTACCCGGGTGCCCGATCCAGCCGGACAACTTCGCCGAGACGCTGACCTACCTGCTCTACCAGCTCGCCGGGTCCGCGCCGATGATCCCGCTGGACGACAAACTGCGCCCGACCTGGCTGTTCGGCGCCACCGTGCACGAGGGCTGCGACCGCGGCGGCTACTACGAACAGGGCCAGTTCGCCGAAGAGTACGACTCACCGCTGTGCCTGGTGAAGCTGGGCTGCTGGGGCCCGGTGGTCAAGTGCAACGTGCCCAAGCGCGGCTGGATCAACGGCGTCGGCGGTTGCCCGAACGTCGGCGGGATCTGCATCGCCTGCACGATGCCCGGTTTCCCGGACATGTTCATGCCGTTCATGGACGAACCGCCCGGCAGCAAGGTCTCCGCGACCGCCAGCGGCGCGTACGGCCTGCTGATTCGCAAACTGCGCTCGATCACCGCGCAGACCGTGGACAAGGAACCCAGGTGGCGCCAGTCCGGTCGCAAGCTGACCACCGGCTACCGCCCGCCCTGGTGAGCGGATCGCCTGCGCCCAGTCCTCGACCCCGCGGCCGGCCCCGAGCGTGCCGCCGTCCCACACCGCAGAAGGGCACGACACACGATGGCACCCTCGACCAAATTGGCCCGCGACGACAAGGGCTTGACCGAGATGTCCTGGGATCCGATCACCCGGATCGTCGGCAGCCTGGGCATCCACACCAAGATCGACTTCAAGAAGAAGCGGGTCGCCGAGTGCTACAGCACCTCGTCGGTCTTCCGCGGCTACAGCGTGTTCATGCGCGGCAAGGACCCCCGCGACGCGCACTTCATCACCAGCCGGATCTGCGGTATCTGCGGCGACAACCACGCCACCTGCTCGGTCTACGCACAGAACATGGCCTACGGCGTCAAGCCGCCGCATCTGGCCGAGTGGATCATCAACCTCGGTGAGGCCGCCGAGTACATGTTCGACCACAACATCTTCCAGGAGAACCTGGTCGGGGTGGACTACTGCGAGCGCATGGTCCGCGAGACCAACCCCGGCGTGCTGGAACTGGCCGAACGCACCGAGGCCCCGCACGCCGCGGAACACGGCTACCGCACCATCGCCGACATCATGCGCTCGCTCAACCCGATCGAGGGTGAGTTCTACCGCGAGGCGCTGGCGGTCAGCCGCTACACCCGGGAGATGTTCTGCCTGATGGAGGGCCGGCACGTGCACCCCTCCACGCTCTACCCGGGCGGTGTGGGAACGGTCGCCTCGGTCCAGTTGTTCACCGACTACCTGTCCCGCCTGATGCGCTACGTCGAGTTCATGAAGCGCGTGGTCCCGCTGCACGACGACCTCTTCGACTTCTTCTACACGGCCCTGCCCGGCTACGAAGAGGTGGGCCGGCGGCGGGTGTTGCTCGGCTGTTGGGGCGCGCTCAACGACCCCGACCACTGCGACTTCACCTACCGCAACATGACCGACTGGGGCCGGCGGATGTACGTCAGCCCCGGCGTCGTGGTCGACGGCAAACTGATCACCAACGACCTGACCGAGATCAACCTGGGCATCCGGATCCTGCTCGGCAGCTCCTACTACCAGGACTGGGAGGGCCAGGAGCAGTTCGTCACCCACGACCCGCTGGGCAACCCGGTCGACCCGCGCCACCCATGGAACCAACACACCATCCCCGCGCCGCAGAAGCGCGACTTCGAGAACAACTACAGCTGGGTGATGTCGCCACGCTGGTTCGACGGCACCGACTACCTGGCCCTGGACACCGGCGGCGGCCCGCTCGCCCGGTTGTGGTCCACCGCGCTCAACGGCCTGGTCGACACCGGCTTCGTCAAAGCCACCGGGCACAGCGTGGTGATCAACCTGCCCAAGTCGATGACCAAACCGGAGACCACCTTCGAGTGGAAGATCCCGCAGTGGAGCAACGCCCTGGAGCGCAACCGGGCACGCACCTACTTCCAGGCGTACATGGCCGCCATGGCGGTGTACTTCGCCGAGAAGGCACTCGACGAGGTGCGCTCGGGCCGGACCAAGACGTGGGAGAAGTTCGAGGTGCCCGACGAGGCGGTCGGCGTCGGCTTCACCGAGGCCGTGCGCGGTGTGCTCTCGCACCACATGGTGATCAGGGACGGGAAGATCGCCAACTACCACCCGTACCCGCCCACTCCATGGAATGCCAGCGTCCGCGACACCCTGGGCACCCCCGGGCCGTACGAGGACGCGGTGCAGAACACGCCGATCTTCGAGGAGAACTCCCCGGAGAACTTCAAGGGCATCGACATCATGCGGGCCGTGCGCAGTTTCGACCCGTGCCTGCCGTGTGGCGTGCACATGTACCTCGGCGACGGCAAGACCCTGCAGAAGCTGCACGTGCCCACCGGGCTGAGCGGGCTGAGCGGATGAACGCCGAACAGACCGGACTGCGCGTCGAGGAGATCCTCAGCGGCCTGACCGAGAGCGCCGACCCGGCCGGGCGTGCCGCCGCCGAGGCACTGGTGCGGGCCCTGATGGACTTCTACGGCGCCGGCCTGGCCCGCCTGGCCGCGCTGTTGCGCGACGCCGACGCGGACGGGCGCGCCGTGCTCGACGACGAATTGGTTACCGGCCTGCTCGTCCTGCACGACCTGCATCCGGACGACGTGCCGACCCGGATTGCCCGGGGCCTCGCGGCCCACCCGCAACACCGCGCCGAACTGCTCGACTACGACGAGCATGCCCGGAGCGTACGACTGCGGATCCCCGCCGCGAGTGGCGGCTGCGGATGCGCGAACACGAGCGTGGACGGCGCGCGGGAGGCCATTGAGGGTGTCCTGGGCGGCTACGCACCCGAGATCGAGCGCATCGAGATCGAGGAGGCCCCGGCCGCGCCCGCACAACCCGCGCTGCTCCAGATCGGCAACCGAACGATCGACCCGGTTCGGGCCGCGCGGTGAGCGCGCCACCCCCCACGAGTACGCGACCGGCGGTCGGGCTGCGCCGATTCCGCCGCCAGGCCGGACCGCAGCCGGAACGCTGCGAATTGTGTGCCCAGGAGGTCGGCCCGGGACACCGCCACCTCGTCGACACCGACGCCCGGGCCCTGGCCTGCGCGTGCCGCGGCTGCGCCATGTTGTTCGAGCAGCGCGCGGCCGGCGGTCGCTATCGGGCCGTGCCCGAGCGCTACCTCATCGATTCCGAGCACAGCCTGGACGACGGTGCGTGGGAGGCCCTGCAGATCCCGGTCGGCATGGCGTTCTTCCTGCGCAACGCCGCGGCGGACCGGCTGATCGCGTTCTACCCCAGCCCGGCCGGCGCCACCGAGAGCGACCTGGACCCGCATCTGTGGCAGGCGGTGCTCGGCGAGAGTCGGCTCGCCCGACTGCTGCTCGCCGACGTGGAAGCGCTGCTGCTGCGCCGCACCGACGGGGCGAGCGAGTGCTTCCTGGTCCCGATCGACGTTTGCTACGCGCTGGTGGGCCGGATGCGACTGCACTGGCAGGGCTTCGACGGCGGTGCCGAGGCGCGCGCCGACCTGGCCGCGTTCTTCGCCGACGTGCGCTCGCGGGCTCGCGTGCCCGGAAGGGACGAACTGCCGTGACGGAGTTGGACTTCTCCTGCGTCGGAGTGCGTGCGGACGGCTACGCGGCGGGCCCCACCCTGGTCTTCCGGCTGCGGATCACCGCCGCCGAGCAGGCCCGGGTGCACGCACTCGCGCTGCGCGTGCAACTGCGGATCGAGCCGGCCCGGCGCCGCTACGGTGCGGCCGAGGGCGACCGGCTGGACGTGCTGTTCGGCGAACGATCCCGCTGGGGCGGCACGCTGCACCCGATCCAGTTCGCCCAGGTGGCGTTGACCGCGCCGGGCTTCACCGGGGAAACCGAGGTGGATCTGGTGGTGCCGTGCACCTACGACATGGACATCGCCTCCTCCCGCTACTTTCACGCATTGGGCGAGGGCGAGGCGCCGCTGCTGATGCTCTTCTCCGGGACCGCGTTCATCGGCCCCGGCGGATTCCGGGTCGAACCGGTGCCCTGGCACAAGGAGGCCGCATTCCGCATGCCGGTGGCCGTGTGGCGGGAGATGATCGAGCAGCACTTCCCCGGCTGCGGCTGGCTGCGCCTGCCGCGCGAGGGCATGGACGCGCTGCTCGCCTACCGGTCCCGGCATGCGTTGCCCTCCTGGGAGGCCACGATGCGGGCCCTGCTGGCGGCGGCCGAACCCGGCTCCGCGCCCGAGCGCATCCTCGGCGTCGCCACCGGCCGCGACGGCACGCCGGATCGCAGCGGCGACACCGAGGAGATCCTCCGATGACACTGTCCGGGCTCGCCACCGAGGAGCGGTTCGCCGCCGCTCGACAGATCGCCGACGCCGTACTGTTCGAGGGCTACGTGCTCTACCCGTACCGGGCCTCGGCCGCCAAGAACCGGATGCGCTGGCAGTTCGGCGTCCTGGTGCCGCCCGCCTGGGGGCAGGGCAGCGGCGAACACCACGACCAGCGCACCGAGTGCCTGCTCGAACCGCGTGCCGGTGCGAACCTCTCGGTCGAGCTGCGCTTCCTGCATGCCCAGCGACGCACGGTGCAACAGGTCGGTCCCGACGGCGGGTTCACCTCGGTGGACGCCTTGGAGCTGCCCGATCGGGTGCTCGTGCCGTGGGACGAGGGCGTCGAGGAGCGGGTTGAACTCGCGGTGCCGGTATCGGAGTTGGCTGGCGACGGGCTGGTCTTGCCGTTCCTGCGGGCCGAGCACGAGGAGAGTGAGACGGTCGAGCTCGACGGCCGGGTGCTCGGCCGGTTGATCCGTCGGCGGGCCCGGGCGGAGGGGGTGATCCGGCTGCGGACCGCCGAGATCCCCGGCCCGTACCGCACGCTCAAACTCACCGTCGAGGTGGCGAACACCGTTGGGTGGGCGCCGGATCCGGGCGCCGACCGGGACGCGGCGCTACCGTACGCGCTGGTCTCGGCGCACGTGCTGCTCGGGGTGGACGCCGGGTCGTTCCTGTCGATGACCGACCCGCCGCAGTGGGCCGGGGCCGCCGCGGCGACGTGTGTCAACCTGCGGACCTGGCCGGTGTTGGTCGGGGAGCGGGACGACGTGGTGTTGTCCTCGCCGATCATCCTGGAGGATCACCCGCAGGTGGCCCCGGAGAGCCCGGGCGCGCTCTACGACGCGACCGAGATCGACGAGATCCTCGCACTGCGCACGTCGGCGCTGACCGAGCGGGAGAAGCGCGAGGCGCGTGGCACCGACGTCCGCGCGGGCGCCGCCGTGGACCTGGTCGACTCGCTGCCCCCAAAGGTGTGGGACCGGCTGCACGGCGCGGTGCGGGCACTGCGCGAGAGCAGCGGGCCGAGTGCGCCGACGACCCTGGTCGAGCCCGGCGCGGCCGATCCGTTCGGGTCGGGAGGCGACCGGCCCTGGTGGGATCCGGCGAGCGACGCCGGGTTCGATCCCGCTTCGGATCGGGTTGCGGTGGACGGGCGTTCGGTCGGGGCGGGCAGTCGGGTGCGCCTGCGACCGGGGTCGCGCCGTACCGACGCCCAGGACCTGTTCCTGCACGGCCGGGACGCGGTGGTCGAGGCGGTGCTGCACGACGTCGACGGCGCGGTGCACATCGCGGTGATCGTGGCGGACGACCCCGGCGCGGACATCCGGCGCGCACAGGGCCGGTTCCTGTATTTCCGACCCGACGAACTCACCCTCCCGGAGGACGAATGACCGGTCCCGGCCGGCCGACGGACGGCGTCGAGCGCGTGCTCGTCGCCGGGGTCGGCAATATCTTCCTCGGTGACGACGGCTTCGGCGTGGAGACCGTCGGCAGGCTTGCCGCACACCCGCTGCCGGCCGGCGCCGAGGTGGTCGACTTCGGTGTGCGCGGCGTGCATCTGGCCTACCAACTCCTGGAAGGCTACGACACGTTGATCCTGGTGGACGCCACCGCACGCGGCGGCGAACCGGGCACGGTCTACCTGATCGAGGCCACCGTGCCGGGCTCGGTCGAACCGGGGTCGGCGCTGCTGGACGGCCACCGGATGGGGCCCGACGCGGTGCTCGCACTGTTGGGCACGCTGAGCGCGGGCACCGGCGGCACGCCGCCGCACCGGGTGCTGGTGGTCGGCTGCGAACCGGCCGACTTGGACGAGCGGGTGGGGCTCAGCCCGCCCGTCGCGGCGGCCGTGGACGAGGCGGTCGCGCTGATTCTGCGGGTGCTGCGGCACCAGGCACCGACCGAGCGCGCGGCCGGCCGACCGGCCGGGCAATCGGCCGGGCAGACGGCCGAGCGAGCGGTCGAACAATCGGTCGACAGGCGAGCCGGTACGCCGGACGCGCCGGATCCGGCCGATGCACGACCCGCCGCCGTGGACGCGGTGCGCGGTTCCGATTCCGGAGAGGTGCCGGTATGCGAAGGATCCTGATCGGCGGAGTACTCCTGCTGGGGCTCGTCGCGCTCGTGAATCGAGCCGACATCCAGCGCTATCTGCGGATGCGCGCCATGTAGGCCGGCCCGCGTGGTACCCGGCCGGCCCTACCGGGTTGCGACGAATGGTGTACGCCCGGTGTCGGCCACGGCGTGGTGGCCGGGACAAATCGCCGACCGTGCCTGTAATGGAACGCCGGGCTCGGGCAGGTCGAGCCGGTGGGCCCAAGCGCGGGACCGGCGAACCAGCGGAGGGCCGATGCACGAGATGTCGATTGCGATGGCCGTCGTCGAGCAGGTCGAGGCCGCGGCCGCGCGCACCGGCGACCGCGCCGCGCTGAGCGTGCGGCTGCGGGTCGGGGAACTCGCCGGTGTGGTCCCCGACGCGCTGGCCTTCGCTTTCGAGGTCGCGCGCGTTGAAACGCCGCTGTGCGATGCCGAGTTGGTGATGGAGTTCGTCCCCGGCCGGGCCCGCTGCGCGGCGTGTGCCGTGGAGTGGGCGGTGGGTATGCCGCCGGACCTGTGCTGTCCGAAGTGCGCGGGAGCGAGCGCCGAACTGCTGTGCGGACGCGAGTTGCAGATCCTCGACGTGTGCTGGGCCGACCCGGTCGAGGACATCGGAAACGCCGAGGCCATTCAGGAGGGTTGATTCGTCATGTGCCGAGTCGACGAGTTGCGGCAGGCCGTACTCGCCCACAACGATCGTGGTGCGAGCGATCTACGCGCCGAGCTGGCCGCACGCGGGGTGATCGCGATCAACCTGCTGTCCAGCCCCGGCAGCGGCAAGACCGCGCTGCTGGAGGCCGAACTGCGCCTGGCCGGCGAACGCGGCATCCCGGTCGCGGCGTTGACCGCCGACCTGGCTACCGACAACGACGCGACGCGGCTGGCCCGGGCCGGTGCGCCGGTCAAGCAGGTCCTCACCGACGGCTTGTGTCACCTGGAGGCCGCGATGTTGCGCCGACAGCTCACCGGCTGGCTGCCGACCCGGACCCGGCTGTTGTTCGTGGAAAACGTCGGCAACCTGGTCTGCCCGGCCTCCTACGACCTGGGCGAGAGCCTGCGGGTCGCGCTCGCGTCGGTGACCGAGGGGGAGGACAAGCCGCTCAAGTATCCGTCCGCGTTCGGCCTGGCGAACCTGGTGGTGTTGACCAAGACCGATCTCGCCGAGGCGGTGGAGTTCGACGAACCCGCGTTCCTGGCGAACGTCCGGCGGGTCAACCCCGGGGTCGAGGTGCTGTTCACGTCGGCCAGGACCGGCCGCGGAGTGGGTGATCTACTGGCACGTACGCTCGCGGTGCTCGACGGCGCCGCGGTGCACACGCCGGTCATGGCGCGGCACGCGGCGGACGGGCAAGGGCATTTGGGTGGATCGCCGGACCACGGGCACCGAAACGGGCATGATCACGTCCACCCACACGAGCACGGGCAGGGGCAACCGGACCTCGCTCACACACACGAGTACAACCACGGGTTCGACCGGTGGCCCGCGCCGGTGGGGGAGCCGTCTTGACCGCCGGGGGGCAGGCCGACGTCGCACAGCGGCGGCGGATCACCGTGCGGGGCACCGTGCAGGGCGTGGGTTTCCGGCCGTTCGTCTACACGTTGGCCACCGAGCTGGGCCTGGCCGGCCATGTCACCAACACCGGTGCGGGCGTGCTGGTGGAGATCGAGGGCCGGTCGGCCGAGGTGGCCGCCTTCTGCCGCCGGATCGACACCGACGCGCCCGCGCTGGCCTCGGTCGAGTCGATCACCCACGAGGAACTCGAGATCGGCGGTGACACCGGGTTCGCGATCGTGGCGTCCGCGCCGCCGGAGTCGGGCGCCGCGCAGCGTACGCAGATCCCACCGGACGTCGCCACGTGCGCGCCCTGCCTGGCCGAGCTGGCGGACCCCACCGATCGCCGCCACCTGCACCCGTTCATCACGTGCACCGACTGCGGCCCACGCTTCACCATCGTCACCGCACTGCCCTACGACCGTGCGCACACCACGATGGCCGACTTCCCGATGTGCGCGGACTGCGCCCGGGAGTACACCGATCCGAGCGACCGACGCTTCCACGCACAACCCATCGCGTGCCACGCCTGCGGGCCCCGGCTGTCCCTGGTCGGCGCGGACGAGGCCCCGATCGGCTTCGGCACCGTGGACGAGGCGCGCCGGATGCTCGCCGACGGGGCGATCCTGGCGGTCAAGGGCATCGGCGGCTACCACCTGGCCTGCGACGCGACAAACGAGGAGGCGGTGTCGCGGCTGCGCGAGCGCAAGGGGCGCGGCGACAAACCCTTCGCGCTACTGGCCCGTTCCCTCGCCGAGATCGAGCCGCATGCCGCGATCGAAGACGCGGAACGGGAGTTGCTCACCGGTGCGGCTCGGCCGATCGTGCTGCTCCGGCGCCGCCGGGCGAGCCGGTCCGAGCTGCCGGAGGCGATCGCCCCGCGCTGTCCCGACCTGGGCTTCATGCTGCCGTACACGCCGCTGCACCATCTGCTCCTGGGGCTGATCGAGGATCGGCCCGGACCGCGCCTGCTCGTACTCACCAGCGGCAATGCGGCCGGCGAGCCGATCGTGACCGACGATGCCGAGGCGCGGACCCGGCTCGCGCCGCTCGTGGACGGCAGGCTCACCCACGATCGGCCGATCCGGGTGCCGCTGGACGACTCGGTGGTGCGGGTCGTGGACGGGGAGCCGCAGTTCGTCCGGCGCTCCCGGGGCTGGGCCCCGCTGCCGATCCGGCTGCCGGTATCGGTGCCCGCGACGCTCGCGGTCGGCGGGGACCTGAAGAACACCTTCGCGCTGGCCGAGGATCGTCAGGCGTGGTTGTCCGGCCACATCGGCGACATGGACGACCTGGCCACGCAGGGCGCGTTCGAGCGTGCGGTCGAGCATCTGGCCACGCTCACCGGCGTGCGTCCGGAGATGCTGGCCGCCGATCGGCATCCGGGTTATCGGTCCACCGGGTGGGCCCGTCGCACCGCGGCCGGGCGGCCGGTGCGGCTGGTTCAGCACCATCACGCGCACATCGCCGCCGCGATGGCCGAACACGGCGCGGACGGCGCCGCGCCGGTGCTCGGGGTCGCCTTCGACGGGACCGGCTATGGAGACGACGGGGCGGTGTGGGGCGGGGAGTTCCTGCTCGCCGACTACGTCGGCTTCCGCCGGGTGGCGCAACTGCGCTACGTGCCGTTGGCCGGTGGCGACGCGGCGGTGGCCCGGCCGTACCGGATGGCGTTGGCCCATCTACACGCCGCCGGCATCGAGTGGGCGGACGATCTGCCGTGCGTGCGGGCTGCTTCGGCGGAGGAACGGCGGGTGCTGGCCGGCCAATTCGAACGTGACCTGAACTGTGTTCCCACCTCCTCCATGGGCCGGCTCTTCGACGCCTTCGCGTCGCTGATCGGCGTGTGCCACCTGGCCGGCTACGAGGCGCAGGCGGCGATCGAGCTGGAGGGAGCGGCCGCCCAGCGGTCCGGACCGGTCGCGGGGTACGCCTTCGCGCTGCGCCCGGGGGCCGGTGAGGACGATCCGCTGATCGCCGACCCGGGCCCGGTGTTCGCGGCGGCGATCGCCGACCTGCGGGCCGGGAGCGACCCCGAACTGCTCGCGGCGCGCTTTCACCACGCGGTCACCGACCTGGTCGTCGCGGTGGCCGAGCACACGCGGGAGCGGTACGGGCCCACGCCGGTCGCGCTCACCGGCGGCGTGTTCGCCAACGCGATCCTGTCCTCGGCCTGCGGACGAGCGCTGCGGGCACGGGACTTCACCGTGTTGCGGCATCGCTTGGTGCCGCCGAACGACGGCGGGCTGGCGCTGGGTCAGGTGCTGGTCGCGGCAGGGCGGGAGAAGCGGCGCGGCCGAGCACGGACGCCCGACCGATGACCCGGGTCGACCTACCGGCGCCCGCGGACGCACGTTCCACAGCCCTTTCGGACGACGACGAGGAGCAACCGATGTGCCTGGCGGTGCCCGGCAGAGTGACCAGGATCGAGGAACGGGACGGAACCCGAATGGGCCTCGTCGACTTCGGCGGTGTGGTCAAGGAGGTGTGCCTGGAGTACGTCCCCGACCTGAGGGTCGGCGAGTACGCCATCGTGCACGTGGGCTTCGCGCTGCAACGACTGGACGAGGAGTCGGCCCTGCGCACGCTTGCCCTGTTCGAGGAAATGGGGCTGCTCCAGGAGGAGTTCGGTGATCCCTGGGAGGCGGCCGGTGCGGCACCCGGGGAGTTCGTCCGGCCGGAGCCGGTGGTCGTCCCCGACCCGGATCACAGCGGCGTGTCGAAGCAGGCACGGCGGTGAAGTACCTGGAGGAGTTCCGGAATCCGGAGGTCGGTCGCCGACTGCTTGACGAGATCCGGACCATGGTGACCCGGCCGTGGTCGATCATGGAGGTCTGCGGCGGGCAGACGCACACCATCATCCGGCACGGTATCGACCAACTACTGCCTCCCGGTGTGGAGTTGATTCACGGGCCGGGCTGTCCGGTGTGCGTGACCCCGTTGGAGGTGATCGACAAGGCGCTGGCGATCGCGGCGCGCCCCGGGGTGATCTTCTGCTCGTTCGGCGACATGCTGCGGGTGCCGGGCACCGATCGCGACCTGTTCCGGGTGCGCAGCGAGGGCGGCGACGTGCGGGTGGTCTACTCGCCGCTGGACGCGCTCGCGATCGCCCGGGACAACCCCGACCGCGAGGTGGTGTTCTTCGGCATCGGCTTCGAAACCACCGCGCCGCCCAACGCGATGACGGTGTATCAGGCCAGGCGGCTGGGCATCCGCAACTTCAGCCTGCTGGTGTCGCACGTGCGGGTGCCGCCCGCGATCGAGGCGATCATGCGGTCGCCGGACTGCCGGGTGCAGGGCTTCCTGGCGGCCGGCCACGTGTGCAGCGTGATGGGTGTGGACGAGTATCCGGACCTGGCCGAGCGGTATCGGGTGCCGATCGTGGTCACCGGGTTCGAGCCGTTGGACATCCTGGAGGGCATCCGGCGCACGATCCACCAATTGGAGCGTGGCGAGCACACCGTGGACAACGCGTACGCGCGAGCGGTCCGGGCCGAGGGCAATCCCGCAGCCAAGGCCATGCTGGCCGATGTGTTCGAGGTGACCGACCGGGCCTGGCGCGGCATCGGGGTCATCCCGGACAGCGGGTGGCGGTTGTCTGCGCGCTACCGCGACCAAGACGCCGAGTACCGATTCGATGTGACCGGGATCGCCACCCTGGAACCGGCCGAGTGCCGCAGCGGCGAGGTGTTGCAGGGCCTGCTCAAGCCCAACGAGTGCGCGGCGTTCGGCACCACCTGCACCCCGCGCAATCCGCTCGGCGCCACGATGGTCTCCAGCGAGGGCGCGTGCGCCGCCTACTACCTCTATCGCCGGCTCGACGCCGTCGCCGGCGCGCCTCAGGAGGCGACCCCCGTTGTCTGAACTCATCGACCGGGCGCCCGCGCCCCCCGTGCCGGACTTCTCCGGGTGGACCTGTCCCACGCCGTTGCGCGACCACCCGCGGATCGTGTCCGGCCACGGGGGCGGTGGCGCGCTGTCCGCCGAACTCGTCGAACACATCTTCGCGCCCGCGTTCGGCGGAACCGTGCTCGCCGCGCTCGCCGACTCCGCGGTGGTCACCCTCGGCGGAGTCCGACTGGCCTTCTCCACCGACTCGTTCGTGGTCCGTCCGCTGTTCTTCCCGGGCGGCGACATCGGGGGGCTCGCGGTCAACGGCACGGTCAACGACCTGGCCATGAGCGGTGCCCGGGCGGCCTATTTGTCCGTCGGATTCATCCTGGAGGAGGGCGTCGAGACAGCGGTCGTCGCCCGGGTCGCCCACATGCTGGGGGACGCGGCGCGGGCCGCCGGAGTCGAGGTCGCCACCGGCGACACCAAGGTGGTCGAGGCCGGGCACGGCGACGGCATCTACCTCAACACCGCCGGGATCGGTCTGGTCCCGCCCGGCGTCGACCTGCGCCCGCAACGCGCGGCGCCGGGCGACGTGGTGATCGTCAGCGGCGATATCGGCGTGCACGGTGTAGCGGTGATGAGCGTGCGCGAGGGCCTCGAATTCGACGTCGAGATCCGCAGCGACTGCGCCGCGCTGGGCGGGCTGGTCGAGGCGATGTTGGCGGTCACGCCGGACCTGCACGTGCTGCGTGATCCCACCCGAGGCGGCCTGGGCGCCGCGCTCAACGAGATCGCCGCAGCGGCCGGGGTGGGCGTGACGATCGCCGAACGCGACGTCCCGGTGCCGCCGGAGGTGGCCAACGCGTGCGCGATCCTGGGCCTGGATCCGCTGTATGTGGCCAACGAGGGCAAGCTGGTCGCCTTTGTGCCCCGCGAGCACGCCGACGCGGTGCTCGCGGCGATGCGTGCGCATCCGCTGGGCGCGGGGGCGGCGGTGATCGGGGAGTGCGTCGCGGCGCATTCGGGGATGGTGGTGGCGCGCACCGGGCTGGGTGGCACGCGTGTGTTGGACATGCCGATCGGCGAGCAACTGCCCAGGATCTGTTGAGCGATGCCGTGGGATCGCCGCGCGACGGCCGCAATCGGGTGCGCATGCGGCCCTCGCGCGGACCTCAGGCCGAGGGCGCGGGCACCAGGCGCGGCCGGCGGGCGGCGTCGATCAACGCGTGGGCCAGCCGCCGGTCCGTCCCGGCTTCGGGATGCCACTGGACCCCCAGCGCGAAGGTCTCGCCGGGCAGCTCCACCGCCTCGACGATGCCGTCCTCGGCCCGGGCGCTCGGCACCAGGCCGCGGCCGAGCCGGTCCACCGCCTGGTGGTGGTATGTGGGCACCTCGTACGGCTCGGCGCCGAGCGAGGCGAACAGCGTGCCGGGGATCGGCGCGACCACGTGTGCGGCCGGTTTCCCGGCCGGGCCGGTGTGCCCGCCGTGGCCTACCACGTCCGGCACGTGTTGGATCAGCGTGCCGCCCAACACCACGTTCAGCAGTTGCATGCCGCGGCAGATCGCCAGGAGCGGTGTGTTCGAGGCCAGCGCCGCCTCGATCAACGCACTCTCCCACGCGTCCCGGGCGTCGTTCGGGGGACCCGTGCGGGCATGTGGCTCGGCGCCGTAGCGGGTGGGCCGTACGTCCGGACCACCCGCGATCACGACGGCGTCCACCCGGGCCACCGTCTCGGCCGCCGCCTCCGGGGCGTCCGGAGGCAACATCACCGCCAGGCCGCCGGCGCGTTGGATGTGGGTCGGATAGTCGAGGGGGAGCAGCGCGGCGGGCAGGTGCCACACCCCCCACTGCACGGATTCCTCGTGGTAGGTGCTGATGCCGATCAGTGGCTTGGGCATGATGGGTCGCTCGGTTTTCTCGGGATCGCTGTCTTGTGGATCGCTGTCTTGGGACCGCAGCCTCGGGATCGCGGCCGCGATGGATGGGGTGTGTGGTCAGTCCCGGCCGAGTTCGGCCTCGGCCGCGGCCAGTGCGGCGAATTCCTCCTCCGGTGCGTTGGCCACCAGATGATGCCGGCTGTACAGGGCGAAATAGGCCAGGGCGACGGCGTACACACCCAGCGCGATGAACGCGGCTTGCTTGTCCACCAGGAACGTCGCGGCCAGCGCGGAGCAGGCCAGCACGAAGGCCACCGAGGAGGTGGCGATGCCGCCCGGGGTGCGGTACGGCCGGGGCAGGTCGGGCTCGCGGCGGCGCAGCACGATGTGCGACAGCGACATCAGCGCGTAGGAGATGGTCGCGCCGAACACCGCGATGTTCAGCATCCGGGCGCCGTCGCCGCTCCACGCGGCCAGTGCGAAGCCGAGCGCACCGGGCACCAGCAGACCGAGGTAGGGGGCCTTGCGGCGGCTGGTCAGGGACAGGAAGCGGGGCAGGTAGCCGGCCCGGGACAGCGCGAACAGCTGTCGCGACCCGGCGTAGATCAGCGAGAAGAACGAGGCGACCAGTCCGGCCAGGCCGGCGTAGTTCACGAAGCGGCTCAGCGGGGTCGGCTCGCCGTCACCCTGGAGCGCGGTCACCAGCGGGTTGCCCGCGTCCTGGACCGCGCTCGACCCGTGTGCGCCGGTCGCGGCCAGGAAGGTCACCACGGCCAAGAGCAGCAGCACGCCGATCGACAGGCTCATCGCCTTGGGCAGGGTGCGGGCCGGGTCCTTGGTCTCCTCGGCGGCCAGTGGCACGCCCTCCACGCCCAGGAAGAACCACATCCCGAACGGGAAGGCGGACCAGATGCCGAGCAGACCGAACGGGAGCCAGGAGTTGGCACCGAGCGCGTCGTGGTCCACCGGGATGTCGTTGAGCCCGCCGGCGTCGAACTCGGTGAACGCGCCGACCGCGAAGATCAGCAGCGCGGCGACCGCGATCCCGGTGACCACGAAGCTGAACCGCAGCGCCTCGCCGACACCCCACAGGTGGATGCCGATGAAGACGACGAAACAGGCGAGGTAGACCGGCCAGGACGAGGTCAGGCCGAACAGGTTGAGGGATTCCACGTAGTCGCCGATGAAGATGACGATCGCGGCGGGCGCGAGCACGTATTCGATCAGGATCGCGGTGCCGGTCAGGAAGCCGCCCCAGGTGCCCAGCGCCCGACGGGCGAATCCGTAGCCGCCGCCGGCGGCGGGCAGGATCGAGGACAGCTCCGCGAGCGAGAACACCATGCACGTGTACATCAGGCCCATCAGCGCGGCGGCGATCGCCAGACCGCCGAAACCGGCCTCGGCCAGGCCGAAGTTCCAGCCGGAGAAGTCGCCCGAGACGACGTAGGCCACACCCAGACCGGTCAGCAGCAACCAGCCCGCGCTGCCCCGGCGCAGAGCCCGCTTCTCCAGGTAGTCCTCCGCCTCGGCGGACGTGCCGCCACCGCCCTGCTTCGTGCGCGCTTGGATGTCGTCGACCACGAGCCACTCCTGACGGGAGGGAGGGGAGAGAGAATTATTGGTTCGAGCGCATACCTTTGCTCTTGGAGTCGATGCTGCGCAAGGCTTCGGTGAAGATGTCTTTCGGGCGGGCCGCCTGCGTCGGGTGGAAAAACGACGCGGCCCGGGCGCGAAAACGACACCGGCCGGGCGGGAGATCCGCGCGGCCGGGGAGGGAGAAGTGCGGGTGGCTCAGGCGAGAAATCCGCGCAGCAGGGCCGCGGTTCCGGCGCAGTGCTCGCGCATCACCTCGGCCGCCGCGTCCGGATCGCCGTCCAGGATCGCCTCGACCAACGCGGTGTGCTGGTGCTGCGAGTGCTCCAGATTGCGCACCAGCAGCGGAATGCAGTCCAGCAGGTCGTTCACCGTGGCCCGAACCGCCGCGTACTGGCCGGCCAGGGTCGGCGAGCCGCACAGCTGGGCCAACGTCAGATGCAGCAGCGTGTCCCGGCGTCGGTACTCGGCCAGCGGCGCGTCCCGGGTCTGCGCCAGCGCCGCCCGCAACCGCGCCGCCTGTGCCTGGTCCAGGCCCTGGGCCGCACACAGCCCGGCCGCGCCGACCTCCAGTACCTCGCGAAAGCGCAGCGTGTCCTCCACGTCCACCTTCGCGATCCGACGGCGCAACTCGGCGGCCGAGCCGTCGCCGACCGGCCCCGGGCGCTCGCGCACGAACGTGCCGCCGTAGCGGCCCCGGCGGCTCTCCACGATGCCCTGATCGGCCAGCACCTTGAGCACCTCGCGCAGGGTCACCCGGCTGACCCCGAGCCGCTCGGCCAGGTCGCGTTCGGCGGGCAGCCGGCCGCCGTCGGAGACCAGGCCCAGCCGGATGACCTGGAGGATCTGCTCCAACGCCTCCTCGAAGCCGTTGCCCGCACGCACCGGCCGCAACAGCGGCGACAGACCGTCTCTCGGCTCCGGCCCGGATCGCTCGTCCACGATCCCTCCCCTCCAGCTCTTCCCAATCAATGGTTCGCGGCCATACCTTATGGCTTCCGGTTGGACCGACAGGAGGCATTCCCTTGGCAGACCGAACGCCCCCGCTGTCCGTCGACGAGCTGCGCGCACTCGTCGACACCGGGGAGATCGACACGGTAGTCCTGGCCTTCACCGACATGCAGGGCAGGCTGCAGGGCAAGCGCTTCGCCGCCCGCTTCTTCCTGGACGACACGCTCGCCCACGGCACCGAGGGCTGCAACTACCTCCTCGCCGTGGACACCGACATGAACACGGTGGACGGCTACGCGATGTCGTCCTGGGAACGCGGCTACGGTGACTTCGTGATGCGCCCCGACCTGGCCACCCTGCGTCGCACCCCCTGGCATCCGGGCACCGCGCAGGTGAACGCGGACCTGCTGTGGCACGACGGCTCCTCGGTCGCGGCTTCGCCCCGACAGATCCTGCGCCGCCAACTCGACCGGCTCGCCGAGCACGGCTGGACCGCGTACGCGGGCACCGAACTGGAGTTCATCCTCTTCAAGGACACCTATGAGGCCGGCTGGGACCGCGCCTACCGCGGCATGACGCCCGCCAACCAGTACAACGTCGACTACTCCGTGCTGGGCACCGGCCGAGTGGAACCGCTGCTGCGCCGGATCCGCAACGAGATGGGCGCGGCCGGGATGACGGTGGAGTCGGCGAAGGGCGAGTGCAACCTCGGCCAGCACGAGATCGCCTTCCGTTACGACGACGCGCTGACCACATGTGACCAGCACACCGTCTACAAGACCGGGGCCAAGGAGATCGCCGCGCAGGAGGGCATGTCGCTCACCTTCATGGCCAAGTACGACGAGCGCGAGGGCAACTCGTGCCACATCCACCTGTCCCTGCGCGACACCGACGGCCGGCCGGTGCTGGCCGACGACAGCGGTCCGTACGGAATGTCGAAGACGATGCGGCACTTCCTGGCCGGCCAACTCGCCGCGATGCGCGAGTTCACGCTCCTATACGCGCCCAACATCAACTCCTACAAGCGCTTTCGGCCCGGCTCCTTCGCGCCGACCGCGGTCGCCTGGGGCCCGGACAACCGCACCTGTGCGCTGCGGGTGATCGGACACGGCCACTCGCATCGCTTCGAGAACCGCCTCCCCGGCGGCGACGTGAACCCCTATCTCGCGGTCGCCGCCATGATCGCGGCCGGCCTGTACGGGATCGAGCACGAACTCGAACCCGGCGACGCCTGCACGGGCAACGCCTACGCCGGCGACGCGCCGCACGTGCCCGGCACGCTGCGCGAGGCCGCCGAGCTGTGGGCCTCCTCGACCATCGCCGAGCACGCCTTCGGCGCCGAGGTGGTGGCCCACTACCTGCACATGGCGCAGGTCGAGCAGGACGCGTACGACACGGCAGTCACCGACTGGGAGCGCTTCCGCTCCTTCGAGCGCATGTGAGGATCAAAGCGTTGTCCCAGCAGCACGAACAACACGAGCGACCGGACCCGGACGGCTCGCACGAGCACGACATCCTCGACCCCGCCACCGAGGAGATCATCGCGAGCGTCCCGGCGAGTTCCACGCACGACGTCGACGCGGCGGTGGCCCGGGCCACCCGCGCCGCCGCGCAGTGGGCGGCGCGTGCCCCCGGCGACCGGGCCCGCATCCTGCGCCGCTTCGCCGTCGTCGTGGACGAGCACCTGGAGGAACTCGCCCACTTGGAGGTGCGCGAGGCCGGGCACCCGATCGGCAATGCCCGCTGGGAGGCGGGCAACGTCCGCGACCTGCTGGACTATGCCGCCGGCGGGGTCGAGCGGCTGAACGGCCGGCAGATCCCGGTGGCCGGCGGCCTGGACATCACCTTCCACGAACCGCTCGGCGTGGTCGCGGTGATCGCCCCCTGGAACTTCCCGATGCCGATCGCCGCGTGGGGCCTGGCGCCCGCGCTCGCGGCCGGCAACGCGGTCCTGCTCAAGCCCGCCGAGACCACCCCGCTGACCGCGCTGCGCCTGGCCGAACTGGGCCTGGCCGCGGGGCTGCCCGCGGGCCTGTTCCAGGTGCTGCCGGGAGCCGGTCCCGTCGCCGGACGGGCCCTGGTGGAACACCCGGGCGTGGCCAAGGTGGTCTTCACCGGCTCCACCGCCGTGGGCAAGGACATCATGGCCAGGTGCGCCGCCGGGGTGAAGCGGGTCACCCTCGAACTGGGCGGCAAGAGCGCGAACATCGTCTTCGCCGACGCCGACATCGAGGCCGCCGCGGCCGCCGCGCCGGGCGCGTTCCTGGACAACACCGGACAGGACTGCTGCGCGCGCACCCGCATCCTGGTGCAGCGCGGCGTCTACCACCGCTTCATGGACCTGCTCGAACCGGCGGTGCGGGCCTTCCGGGTCGGCGACCCCAGGGACCCCGACACGCAGATGGGCCCGCTGATCTCCGCCGCGCATCGTGAGCGGGTGCGCTCCTACGTACCGCAGGACGCGCCCGCCGCGATCCGCGGGGAGGCGCCCACCGGCAAGGGCTTCTGGTATCCGGCGACGGTCCTCACGCCCGAGTCCGCAGAGGACCGCACGGCCGTGGAGGAGATCTTCGGCCCGGTCGCGGTGGTCCTGCCGTTCGACGACGAGGCCGACGCGATCCGCCTGGCCAACGCCACCGCGTACGGCCTCTCCGGGTCGCTGTGGACCCGGGACGTGGGTCGCGCGCTGCGCGTCTCGCGGGCGGTGCGGGCCGGGAACCTGTCCGTCAACTCGCACAGCAGCGTGCGCTACTCGACCCCCTTCGGCGGGTTCGGGCAGTCCGGGCTGGGCCGTGAGCTGGGGCCGGACGCACTGGCGGCCTTCACCGAGATCAAGAACGTGTTCATCAGCACCGAGTCCACCAGCACCGAGGAGAGTTAAGTGAGCGAGCAGACCCCCGTGTGCCGCCGCCTGGTCGGCCGTACCGCCGTCGTCACGGGAGCGGGCAGCGGTATCGGCCTGGCCTCCGCCCGCCGACTGGCCTCCGAAGGCGCGAACGTGGTGTGCGCCGACATCGACGAAGCGTCCGGCAAGGCCGCCGCCGACGAGGTCGGCGGGATCTTCGTGCAAGTCGACGTCACCGACGCCGACCAGGTCGAGGCCCTGTTCAAGACCGCGTTCGACACCTACGGGTCGGTCGACGTCGCGTTCAACAACGCGGGCATCTCGCCGCCCGACGACGACTCGATCCTGACCACCGGCCTGGACGCGTGGCGCCGGGTCCAGGAGGTCAACCTCACCTCGGTGTTCCTGTGCTGCAAGGCCGCGTTGCCGTACATGCAGCGGCAGGGCAGGGGCTCGATCATCAACACCGCGTCGTTCGTGGCGGTGATGGGCGCGGCCACCTCGCAGATCTCCTACACCGCGTCCAAGGGCGGCGTGCTCGCGATGTCGCGGGAGTTGGGCGTGCAGTTCGCCCGCGAGGGCATCCGGGTCAACGCGCTGTGCCCGGGCCCGGTGAACACCCCGCTGCTCAAGGAACTGTTCGCCAAGGACCCGGAGCGGGCGGCCCGCCGGCTCGTGCACATCCCGGTCGGCCGATTCGCCGAACCCGAGGAGCTCGCGGCTGCGGTCGCGTTCCTGGCCAGCGACGACTCGTCGTTCGTCAACGCCGCCGAGTTCCTGGTCGACGGCGGCATCGCGGGGGCGTACGTCACCCCGATGTAGCCGGTGCCGGGCCCCTCGGTGCGCCGCCGAGCCGGCCCGAAACCCTGCGGTCCGGCACACGCCGCCGTGCACGCAGGTCCCGCCGGCGGCCCGTCGTGCATCCCCTGCGCGTCGGGCCGGCGGCGGATCCGTGCGCGATCGCCGGCTCGCAGGTGGTCGGTTCGCAGGCCGCCGGCTCAGACGAGGCGGCCGCCGCCGTCCACGTGCAGGACGGTGCCGGTGACGTACGGGTTGGCGATGGCGAACAGCACCGCCCGGATCAGGTCGTCGGGCGTGCCGACCCGACGGGCCGGGTTGCGCTCCGCGACGCCGCGCAGGAACGCCTCCTTGTCGGCGCCGAGACCGTCCCACGATCCGGTGTCGACGATGCCGGGCGAGACCGCGTTGACCCGTACCGGCGCGATCTCCACCGCCAGGGCCTGAACCAGGAACGCCAAGGCACCGTTGGTGGTGGCCATCACGGTGCGCGCCGGCGCGGGGCGCCAGGCCGCCACGCCGGAGAAGAAGGTGAACGAGCCGCCCGGCTCGACCTGCGGTGCCAGGTGCTTGGCGAGCAGCAGCGGGCCGATCACCTTGGCCGCGAACGCGTCCTGGACGGCCGCGAGTTCCAGCTCGGCCAGTGGGCCGTTG
The DNA here is from genome assembly GCF_040605455.1 of Embleya sp. NPDC005575. NCBI lineage: Bacteria > Bacillati > Actinomycetota > Actinomycetes > Kitasatosporales > Streptomycetaceae > Embleya > Embleya sp. NPDC005575. The sequence goes on from NZ_JBEXCV010000072.1 coordinate 21,993, forward strand.
GCGGGCCGCGCCGCGGTAGACACGAGGTGGTCGAAGCGCCCGACCTTCGCGGCGAGTGCGGCGATCGAGTCCTCCTCGGTGAGGTCGACCGGGACCACGTCGACCGAGCCGCCGAGTTCGCCGGCGGTCCACTCCAGCTTGCGCGGATCGGGGCCGGCCAGGATCACGTGGGCTCCGGCGGCGGATACGTCGCGGGCGAGCAGGCGGCCGGTGTGCGAGCCGGCGCCCACGACAACGATGCGGCGGTCGGCGAGCGAGGCGGATGCGGGCATGACGAAACACCTTTGCGACGGGGGTCGGATGGGTCGACCGCGGAGACTGCGCTGCTGCGCTGCGGCCGAGTCCCACCTTCGCCCCGAAGGACGCCATGAGTCCAAGTCTTGTTTTCTACCGCCGGCATGAAATCTCTTCATGACGGTCGCGCGCCCGGCGGTGAGGATCGAGTAGGCCGGGGTTCGCCGAGTAGGCGGGGAGGTCGGGGCCGGCCCCGACCTCCCCGTGCGCCGTGCGCCCGGTCAGCGCAGCGACAGGCGTTGACCGGGGCTGATCAGGTCGGGGTCGGGGCCCACCGTCGCCTGGTTCTTGGCGTAGAGGGCCGGCCAGCCGCCCGGGATCTGGTGCGTGGCGGCGATGCCGGACAGGGTGTCGCCGGGCTGGACGAGAATCTCGTCGGCGTCGGCGGGCGGCAAGGTTGGTTCGGCGGAGGATGCGGGTTCCTCCCGGGGGCCGGAGGCGGATGGAGCGGACGCGGCGGACTTTCGGGTATGGACGGGTCGCTCGGCCTCGGAGCGTTCGGCGCGCCGGGCAGGGCCGGCACCGGCCAGGCCGGCCTTGCGTCCGCAGACGGGCCAGGCGCCCGCTCCCTGCGATCGCAGTACGTTCTCGGCGACGCGGATCTGCTCCGCCTTGGACGCGTCCCGGGCCCGGCCCTTGCCGCCGTGAGCTTTCCACGTGCGCTCATTGAACTGCAGTCCACCCTGGTAGCCGTTGCCGGTGTCGGTGGCCCAATTGCCGCCGCTCTCGCAGCGTGCGACCCGGTCCCAGGTGGCGTCGTCCGCAGCCTGGGCCTGGGCCAGGGCCGCGAAGCCCACGAGTGAGGTCGCGACGACACCGACCACGGCCGAGTCGCGCAGGCGGCGTAGGCCGCCGGCTCGGCGTGATTCGTCACGGTGCGAAGTGCTGTGAGAAAGCATGGATTCCCTTCGGAATTCCCCCTGTGGGGCTCGACCGGCAGCGATCCGAAAGGAATCCGTTCCGGCCATCCGAATCGCCCGGATGCTTGTGACGAGCGTTTCGATGCCTCCACCTCGCGACCGGGTCGCGAGTTCGACCGTGACTGCACGGCGAAAAACCGGGGGTGCGGTCTGCACTTGGCGCAGACGGTAGACAACCCGTGTCGCCGATATCAACGACCGATTACGTTTCCGCAGGCCACGACGGCATTTCGCGCGAGTGTCGTGGCAGGGTGCAGGCTTTCCCATGGATTGGCGGATACGCTGTTCCGACGCCGTTCGGTGGGCGACTATACGGGTGATTCCGGTGGGCCGCAGGAGTTCCGGACGCAGCCGACCGCTCACCTTCGAGGTTGCCGATCCGGCTGCGGAGCAGGGGTTTCGATGGAGCAGATTCTGCCACAGGCCGAACAATGCGGGCCGCTCCGATAAACCTCGACGGGCGTCCGGAAGATTTCCTTGTGGCGGCGGCCGAGCCTTTCCGGGAAGTGATTCGTGCAGCCGGTACCCTCCGCGCGCGATCGGCGATTCCGCGAGATCGACGACCGTCGATTTCGTGTCGACGAAGTGCAGTTAATAGTATTAATACACTGGAATCGTGAGGTTCTCGGGCGCGGTCCGGGTCGGAAGCTGTTCAGTGCGTGCTGCCGGGGCGAATGCCGAGCCGGATATGCGTTGTCGGCATGACAGCCGTGCGCAACATGCGTTGGTGCCATGGGTTTCGGGTGGGCAAGGATCACCGCATGACGACGAATCGACGACTTGTGCGAATGTGCTCTCCCGTCGGTGTGGCGCCCGCGCGGGGCTACAGTCAAGTGGTGACCGGTCCTGGTCGGCTGGTGGTGGTCTCCGGGCAGCCGGCGACCGACGAGTATGACGAACCGGTCGACCCGGGGGACCCGGACACTCAGGCGCGGCAGGTGTTCGCGAACCTCGGGCGATGCCTGGCGGCGGCGGGAGCGACGTTCGACGACGTCGTGAAGCTCACCCACTTCACCACCGACATCGGATACCTGGCGAGTATCGGTGCGGCCTGGGACGAGTTTGTCGACCCTCGGCACGAACCGGCCAGTGTGGCGGTACAGGTGCGCGCGCTGTCGCGGCCCGAATACCTCCTGGAGGTCGAGGCGTTGGCACTGGTCGCGCCGTAGGGCCACCGAGCATGGCACGGCGTTGCCGGCCTGCGGTGCCGGCTTCGGGGGCTGTCACGAAGTGGCTTGGAATGTGCGGTGATTGGCCGACCCCTCAGGTTGCGGATGCTTCTCATCAACGTCATCGGTTGTCGGCCGGCGCTGTCGAAGCGGATGCTTCGTTTACCGATTTCCCTTCCATACACAGGAGTTCCGCATGGATGTGAGTCGCCGTCGATAGGATCGGCGCGGCAGTGGGGACGCCGCTTGGTGACCGAGGGGGATCTGTGAGTGAACGGGACGAGAACGGGCGGGAGTGGGTCGAGCGCGGGGTGGACGTGAGTGTGCCGAGCATCGCGCGCGTCTACGACGCGGCACTCGGCGGCAAGGACAACTTCGCCGTCGACCGGGCCGTGGCCGACGAGTTGATCAGAGCCGTGCCCGGGGCCCGAGAGGGCGCGTTGGCGAATCGGGCGATTCTCTCGCGGGGGGTTCGCTTCCTGGTCGAGCAGGGGATCGACCAGTTCATCGACCTGGGTTCGGGGTTACCGTCGGCGGAGAACACGCATCAGGTCGCCCAGCGGCACAACCCGGGGGCGTCGGTGGTCTACGTCGACATCGACCCGATCGTGCTCGCCCACGGACGGGCGCTGTTGGCGGAGAACTCCCGGACCCGCGTGGTCACCGCCGACGCGCGTGACCCGAAGGCGGTGCTCGCGCTCCCGGCCGTGCGCGAACTCATCGACTTCGACCGACCGGTGGGCCTGTTGATGGTCGCGATAGTGCATCACCTGGAGGACGACGAGGACCCGGCCGGCATCGTCCGGACCTATCTGGACGCGCTTCCGTCCGGAAGCTACCTGTTCCTGACCCACTTCTGGGCCAACGGCACCCCGGAGGCCGCGGTGATCGAGAAGGTGCTGCACGGCGCGCACAACACCGGACGCTTCCGTTCACGGGAGGAGATCGCGGGCTTCTTCGACGGCCTTGATCCGGTCGAACCGGGCCTGGTGAACCTGCCGTTGTGGCGCCCGGAGGAGAGGGTGCCGGACCCGCTGCCGGTGTCCGGCACGCTGCTGCTGGGCGGCATCGCCCGCAAGCCGTAGTCGGGTCGCCCCGGAGGCGGCGGTCGAGACCGGGCCGCCGCCGCCGTCGTCGCCCCGGCTCGGCATCGCCCGCCCGAATCCCGGGTCCAGGCGTGGCAACCGGCCCCGGCGTCAGGGAGGTTCGGCGTCGTCCGGGGGAGACCGGCTCGCACCGGCCGGCCGCGGAGTGCTACTTCCTCGGGGGCGCGGTGCTGGTGCGGATCACCAGTTCCGGGTGCAGCAGGTGGCGGGCGGCCCTGGTGCGTTCGCCGCGCAGCTGTTGGAGGAGGGTTTCGGTGGCCAGCCGGCCCATCTGCTCCCGCGGCTGATTGATCGTGGTCAGGCCGATGTGCCGCAGTCCGGCCAGGTGGGTGTTGTCATAGCCGACCACGGAGACGTCCCCGGGCACCCGCACGCCGGATGCGGACAGTTCGCCGATGATGCCGACCGCGTTGAAGTCGTTGGCCGCGACGATGCCCGTCGGGAGGGTGCCGCGGTCCAGCAGCGCCCGCGCGGCCCGGGCGCCGCCCGTGTCGGTGTACTCGCTCGGCACGACGGACAGGTGGCGGCTCAACGCCAGGCGGATCATGGCCTGTTCGTAGCCGCGGCGGCGAACCGCGGCCTGCGAGCCCGCGCCACCGTCCACGTGCACGATGTCGCGGTGGCCGAGCGCGGCCAGGTGCTCGACGGCCAGCGCCGATCCGGTGGCGCCGTCGTCGTTGACGGTGTCCACGCGGGCGGCACGTACGCTGCGCGCCACCAACACGGTGGGCACCTGGGCGGCGGCATCCTCGATCGCGGAGGTCTCCACCACCGGGCCGAGCAGGATCAGGCCTGCGGGGTGGAACTGGAGCAGGCGTTCCAGGCTGCGGCGTTCGTGCGCCGGCCGGCGGCCGCCGGTGCCCAGGATGATGTCCATGCCGCAAGCGTGCGCGGCGGCCTCGACGCCGTCGACCACCTCGGCGAAGTACGGGTTGTGCAGATCGGAAATCATCACACCCAGCGTGCTGCTGCTGCCGGTGGCCAGGGTACGGGCGTTGAGGTTGGGGCGGTAGCCCAACTCTCGGGCGGCGGCCAGGACGGCCTGTCGGCGGACCTCGCTGACCTTGGGCGAGTCACGCATCACCAGCGACACGAGCGAGCGGGAAACCCCGGCGCGGGCGGCGACGTCTTCGAGGGTGGGACCGGACACTGATGCTCACCTTTCTCCCGATGTGGAGCCGGCGGACGGGTTGTCGGGGTATCGCGGTGTCCCGACGACCGGCAACCTGCCGACCCCGAGGTTCGACGTCCACCGATTCGACGCCTTCGACCATCCGGCGAGCCCGCGACCCGCACAACCGCGACCCCGCCCCACCCGATGCCGCAGCGCCGCCCCGCACGATCGGCCCTCCGGCGACGCCGGAGATCCCGGCGATCCGACGGCCGACGGCCGCGCAACGAAGATTACACGCTTGGAGCGCTCCATTGAATGGAGCGCTCCAACCGACAGTGGCTCGGAGCACCGAACGGTCCGACGAATGGCTGTATTGCCCATCGGCTCGGGTGTGTCGCCGACGCTGAGCGAAGGTTACGAGTGACCCTTGACACGCTCGGACGGCGAGCATCAGGCTTGGGGCGTTCCCGGATTGGAGCGCTCCAAATGATGGAGCGCTCCAATCCGGAGGTGCTTCGACCACGGCAGTCGAACGGGAAGCCGTCGAAGCCCCGTTGCCCACCTGCCCGGTCACTCAGTTGCCCACTTGCCCACTTACCCACATGCCCAGTTGCCCACCTGTCCACTGGAGAAATGAACCTGATGCGTATCGGAGTCGCAGGCGTGGGGCGGATCGGCGCGATGCACGCGCGGAACCTCACGAGCCTGGAGACGGTCGACGAACTGGTCCTGTTCGACCCGCAACCCGGCCGGGCGGACGCCCTCGCGAAAGAACTCGGCGCCGAGGCGGTCGACGACCCGGAGACCCTGCTCGGCACGGTCGACGGCGTCGTGGTGGCGACCCCCACCGACACCCACCCGCAGATGGTGCGGCGGACCGTGGCCGCCGGCGTACCGACGCTGTGCGAGAAGCCGATCGCCTCGGACATCGCCGCGATGATCGCCCTGATCGCGGAGGTGGAGGCGAGCGGCGTCCCGGTCCTGGTCGGCTTCCAGCGCCGATTCGACCCGGCCGTGGTCGAGTTGAAGCGCCGTCTCGACGCCGGCGAGATGGGTAGGCCCTATCTGGTCCGTGCGGTCGGCCAGGACGCCGCACCGCCGGACTTCGGCTACCTGCCCGCGTCCGGCGGGATCTTCCGCGACCTGCTCATCCACGACCTGGACGCGGTGCCGTGGCTGCTCGGCGAACCGGTCGTCGAGGTGTTCGCGAGCGGATCGGTGCTGGTGGACGAGGCGTTCGCGAAGGCGGACGACGTGGACAACGCGGTCGTGCTGCTGCGCTTCGCGAGCGGGGCACACGCGGTGCTCACCGGTGGGCGGCACGACCCGGCGGGGTACGACCACCGGATCGAGGTGCTCGGCTCGGCCCAGTCGCTCACGGTGGGCCTGGACCCCCGGACGCCGTTGACCTCGCTGGAGGAGGACGGCCCGCAGGCCGGCCCCGATGCCTATCCCGGTTTCCCGGAACGATTCGCCCGCGCCTACGGCAACGAGATGCGGGTGTTCGTCGAGGTGGTCGCCGGGCGGGTGGCCAATCCGTCCCCGGTCCGCGACTCGCTGGCCAGTCTGGTGCTGGCGGACGCCTGCGAGCGGTCGCGCCGCGAGGGCCGGCCGATCGAGCCGGCGGACGTACTCGGCGCGGCGAGCGCGGCGCCGGCCACGGAGGTGGCCTGATGAGCAGGCCGGTCTCCTCGGCGACGTCCGGCACCCCGACCACGCCCGCCACCGCGACCACGCCGACTGCCGCTCACCCGCCGGTCACCCCGACGCCCGCAGCCGCCTTCGCCACGTCGGCCGTTTCGCGCTCGTCGGACCTGCGGCTTGCCGGTGCGCCGATCTCCTGGGGGGTGTGCGAGGTACCCGGTTGGGGCCCGATGCTGCCGGTGGACACGGTGCTCGGCGAGATGGCCGATCTCGGGCTGACCGCCACCGAGTTGGGGCCGCCCGGCTACCTTCCGGACGATCCCGCCGTGCTCAAGGGTGTGTTGGCGGGGCACGGCCTGACTCTGGTCGGCTCGTTCGCCGCACTCGTGCTGCACGAGCGGGACCGGGTCGCGCAGTCGGCCGCGGCGGCGGAACGCACCGCCGCGTTGATCGCCGCCGCCGGTGGCGAGGTGCTCGTGCTGGCCGCCGCCACCGGCCTGGACGGCTACGACACTCGACCCGAACTCTGCGACGCGCAATGGCGATGCCTGATCGAAGCGGCCGACGATATCGCGCGGATCGCCCGGGGATACGGCCTGCGAACCACCCTGCACCCGCACGTGGGCACGCACGTGGAGACCTCGGCGGAGGTCGAGCGCTTTCTCGGTGACAGCACCCTGCCGCTGTGCCTGGACACCGGCCACCTGCTGATCGGCGGGACCGACCCGCTGGACCTGGTCCGCAGGCACCCCGACCGGATCGGGCACGTGCACCTCAAGGACGTGCACGCCCGGCTCGCCGCACTGGTGCGGTCCGGTCTGCTGACCTACGCCGACGCCGTCGGGCAGGGCATCTACCGCCCGCTCGGCGACGGCGACGTCCCGGTCGCCGAGATAGTGGCCACCCTGCGGGCGGCCGGCTACCGCGACTGGTACGTGCTGGAACAGGACACCCGGCTGACCGACGACCCGGTCGACGCGGACCTGCCCCGCCACAACACCGCGCGCAGTCTGGCGCACCTGCGCGGCAACTGAAGCCGACGCCCGTGCGCGCTCGACGAGTCGGTGCGCCCTTGCCGGCCGCCCGGCCGGGTACGACATCGATATCGGGCCGCGCGCCCGTACCGCCGACCGCCGCTCGCCCGTACCGCCGCCCCTCGCCCACCCATCGACGAGGATCCGCACCGTTGCGGATCCATTCCCGACCCGACCCGTTCGTCCCGACCGTCCTGACGAGGAGTATTCGATGCCCCGACGTTCCCTCGGACTCGCCGCCGCCCTAGGTGTATCCGCGCTCGTCCTCGCCGCATGCAGCAGCCCATCGGGTTCCGGACCGGATGCCAAGAACACCCCCAAGGGCGCTCCGACCGCCGCGGCCAAGGGCAACAACACCGTGGCCGTGATCACGCACGGCTCGGCCGGGGACGCGTTCTGGAGCGTCGTGCAGAACGGCGCGCAGGACGCGGGCAAGAAGCTGGGCGTGGACGTCCAGTACCAGGGCAACGGCGACCCGGCCGGGCAGGCCCGGTTGATCGACAACGCGGTCACCCAGGGTGTGGGCGGCATCGTGGTCTCGATGGCCAACCCGGACGCGCTGGCGAATTCGATCAAGGCGGCCACCGCCAAGGGCATTCCGGTGATCACCATCAACTCGGGGCAGAGCAAATCCACCGAGTTCGGCGCGATCGCGCACGTCGGCCAGGACGAGTCGATCGCCGGCGAGGCGGCCGGCGCCAAGCTCAAGCAGGCCGGCCGTACCAAGATGTTGTGCGTCATCCACGAGGCGGGCAACATCGGCCTGAACCAGCGATGCGACGGCGCCAAGGCCGGTTTCGGCGGCCAGACCCAGACGCTCCAGGTGGACATCGGCAACCCCACCGACATCCAGGCCCGCATTCGCGGGGCGCTCCAGTCGGACTCCTCGATCGACGCCGTGCTCGCGCTCAACCCGCAGGTGGCCGCGGTCGCGGTGGGCGCCGTGGGCGATGCCAACTCCAAGGCGCAGATCGCCACCTTCGACCTGAACCCGGACGTGGTCACCGGGATCAAGGACGGCAAGATCGTCTTCGCTGTCGACCAGCAGCAGTACCTCCAGGGCTACCTGCCGGTGATGATGATCAAGCTCTACCGGGACAACGCCAACACGGTCGGCGGCGGCAAGCCCGTACTGACCGGGCCCGGCTTCGTCGACAAGAGCAACGTCGGCGCGGTGGCCGAGTACGCGCAGCGGGGCACCAGATGAGCACGAGTCCCTCGACGCCCTCGGTGCCCACCGAGGTGGCCGGCGGCGCGGATCGTGCCGCGGCCCCGGCCGGCATCGGTGCCGTCGAGCCCGGGCCGGACGAACGGGTCGCGCCCGCCCGGCTCGTGCACCGGCTGCTGATCCGCCCGGAACTGGGCTCGCTGATCGGCGCCGTGCTGGTCATGTGCTTCTTCGCGATCGTCGCGGACGGCTTCCTCACCGCGTCCGGAGCGGCGACCTGGCTGGACGACTCGGCCACCCTGGGCATCATGGCAGTGGCCGTGGCACTGCTGATGATCGGCGGGGAGTTCGACCTGTCCGCCGGTGTGATGACCGCCTCGACCGCGCTGATCACGGCGATGCTGGCGACCAGGGCCGGTTGGTCGGTATGGCCCGCACTCGCGGTGTCGCTGGTGTTCGCACTCGCGGTCGGCGCGCTCAACGGCTGGCTCGTGGTGCGTACCGGACTGCCCAGCTTCATCATCACGCTGGGCACGTTCCTGGCGCTCCAAGGCCTCAACCTCGGGGTCACCCGGCATGTGACGAACAGCGTGCAGGTCAGCGGGATGCGCTCGACCGACGGCTACGAGTCCGCCGGCCGGTTCTTCGCCTCGACCATGGCGATCGCCGGCACCGAGATCCAGGTCTCGGTGCTGTGGTGGCTGGTGCTGGCCGCGCTGGCGACCTGGCTGCTCGCGCGGACCCGTTTCGGCAACTGGATCTACGCCGTCGGCGGCGCGCCGGTCAGCGCGCGCAACGTCGGCGTCCCGGTGGACCGCACCAAGATCGTGTTGTTCATGACCACCGCCGGCGCCGGCTGGCTGGTCGGCTCGATCAACATCCTGCGCTACACCTCGGTCCAGGCCAATCAGGGCATCGGCCTGGAATTCCAGTACATCATCGCCGCGGTGATCGGCGGTTGCCTGCTCACCGGCGGCTACGGCTCGGCGATCGGCGCCGCGGTGGGCGCGCTGATCTTCGGCATGGCCCGCCAGGGCATCGTCTACGCGAAGTGGAACAGCGACTGGTTCCAGCTCTTCCTCGGCGTGATGCTGCTGGCGGCCGTCCTGGTCAACAACTCCTTCCGGCGCCGCGCGGAGAGGTCCCGTCGATGACGAATCCAGCAACTCGGCCGCCGGCCGGTGAACCGACCACCGTCGAGAGCGCCGCCGGCGCGGAGGCGGGCGCCACGACGGCCGGTGCGAGCGGTTCCGGCACCGGCGCACACCTGCTCGAACTGCGCGGCGTCGGCAAGCGGTTCGGCAGCGTGATCGCCCTGGACGACGTCTCCACGTCGGTCGACGCCGGCGAGGTGACGTGCGTTCTGGGCGACAACGGCGCGGGCAAGTCGACCTTCATCAAGATCCTGGCGGGCGTGCACACCAACGACAGCGGCGCCTACCTGGTCGAGGGCACGCCGGTGCGCTTCTCCTCGCCCCGACAGGCCCTGGACCGGGGCATCGCCACGGTCTACCAGGACCTGGCCGTGGTGCCGCTGATGAGCGTGTGGCGCAACTTCTTCCTCGGCTCCGAACCGCGCAAGGGTCGCGGCCCGTTCTCCCGACTGGACATCGCGAAGGCGCGCGGCACCGCGCGGCGGGCCCTGTCGGACATGGGCATCGACCTGCGCGACGTCGAACAGCCGGTGGGCACGCTCTCCGGCGGCGAGCGTCAGTGCGTGGCGATCGCCCGGGCCGTGCACTTCGGCGCCAAGGTACTGATCCTGGACGAGCCGACCGCCGCGCTCGGCGTCAAGCAGGCCGGCGTCGTACTCCGCTACATCGCGCGGGCCCGCGACCGGGGCCTGGGCGTCGTGTTCATCACCCACAACCCGCACCACGCCTACCCGGTGGGAGACCGCTTCCTGCTGCTCAACCGGGGCCGCAGCCAGGGTTGCTTCGGCAAATCCGAGATCACCCTGGCCGAACTCACCCGGCAGATGGCCGGCGGCGCCGAACTTGAGGCACTCGCCCACGAGTTGGACGCGGAGGCCAAAACATGACGGCGCCCGTGTCGGAGCGGGCCGACGGTGCTCGGCCCACCCGCGGCCCGGCCCTCGACGTGCTGACCGTCGGGCGCGTCGGCGTGGACCTCTATCCGCAACAGAGCGGCGTGCCGCTCGATCGGGTCGAGACCTTCGCCAGGTCGCTGGGCGGCACCGCCACCAACGTGGCGGTGGCCGCCGCCCGGCTGGGCCGACGCTCCGCGGTGCTGACCAAGGTCGGCGCCGACCCGTTCGGCACCTACGTCCGCACCGCGCTGGCCGACTTCGGCGTGGACCCGACGTGGGTGGCCACACACCAACGACTGCTCACCCCCGTGGTCTTCTGCGCGCTCGATCCGCCCGAGGACCCGCCGCTGCTGTTCTACCGGCTCCCGGTGGCCCCCGACCTCACGCTCACCGACGAGGACGTGCCGTGGGAACTGGTCCGCGAGGTACCGGTGTTGTGGGTGACCGGCACCGGGGTGAGCACCGAGCCCTCACGCGGCACCCATCGGCGGATGCTCGCCGTGCGGGGCCGACGTGCGCACACCGTGCTCGACCTCGACTACCGCCCGATGTTCTGGCCCGATCCGGCCGTCGCGACCCGACACATCGGCGAACTCGTCGACGAGGCCACCGTCGTGGTGGGCAACCGGGCCGAGGTCGCGATCGCGGTCGGCACCGCGGATCCGGACGAGGCAGCGCGCCGACTGCTCGACCGCGGCGTGCGCCTGGTCCTGGTCAAGAAGGGCGGCGAAGGCGTCCTGGTGGCCACGCCCGAAGGCAGCATCACGGTCGCCCCCCGCCGGGTCGACGCGGTGTGCGGGCTCGGCGCCGGCGACGCCTTCGGCGGGGCCCTCGTGCACGGCCTGCTCGCCGGCTGGGATCCGGTACGCGTCGCCGAATACGCCAACGCCGCCGGGGCGCTGGTCGCCGCCCGACTCGCGTGCGCCGATGCGATGCCCACCGACGCGGAAATCGAGAACCTGATGAACCACCCGATGCTGGAGAACCGAACGTGATCAGCGACCGCGACTGGACCAACCTGCTGGCGACCCGGGCGAACCGGCCCCACGCGGTACGCGCCGCGTACGCCGAGCGCCGGCGCCGGCCGCGCCTGCTCTCCGCGCACGGCACCCTCTTCCTGGTCGCCGCCGACCACCCCGGGCGCGGCTCACTCGGGGTGGGCACGGACCCGCTCGCCATGGCCGACCGACGCGACCTGCTCGGCCGACTGGTCGACGCCCTCGAACACCCGGACGTGGACGGAGTCCTGGGCACCCCCGACGTGATCGAGGAACTGCTGCTCCTGGGCGTGCTGGAGGACAAGGTGGTGATCGGCTCGATGAACCGGGGCGGCCTGGCGGGCGCGTCCTGGGAGATAGACGACCGCTTCACCGGCTACGACGCGGACGCGATCCGCCGATACCGGCTCGACGGCGGCAAGATGCTGCTGCGCATCGTCGACGAGGACGCGGGCACGATACCCACTCTGCAGGGCTGCGCCCGCGCGGTGAGCGAACTGGCCGAGCACGGGATCCGGGCGATGATCGAGCCGCTGCCCTACCGGCGCGACACCTCCGGGCGGCTGGTCCTCGATCGCGGCACCGCCGCCAACGTGCGCGCGGTGACCATCGCCTCGGCACTGGGCAGCACCTCCGCCTACACGTGGCTCAAGCTGCCCGCCACCGAGGAGCCGGACCGGGTGGCCGGCGCAACCACTCTGCCGACCGTCGTACTGGGCGGCGTGCCCTCGGTCGACCCGCAGGCCGACCTGTCCTCGTGGGGGCGCGCCCTGGCCCAACCGGCCGTACGCGGCCTGGTGGTGGGCCGGGCACTGCTGTATCCGGCGGACGGCGACGTGCGCGGCGCGGTAGCCGCCGCCGCGCGGGTGCTGCGCGCCGCGAACCCGCGAGCGATCGAGGTGATCACGTGAACGACCCGACCCTGTTCCACCCCTGGGGGACCGCCACCGGCGCCGAGGACCCGCTGCTGATCACCCCCGAACTCGCCGGCTGGCACTACAGCGGCCTGCGGGTGATCCACCTGCCCCCGGGCGGCCGGCGGGACCTGGCGACCGGAGACCACGAGGTCGCGGTGATCCCGCTGGCCGGTTCCGCGACCGTGCAGACCGAGGGCCGTCGATTCGAACTCGCGGGCCGCGAGAGCGTGTTCACCGCCGTATCGGACTTCGCGTACGTGCCGCGCGACGCCGAACTGCGGCTGTCCGGCGAGCACGGCTGCCAACTCGCGCTCGCTTCGGCCCGAGCGACCCGGCGGCTGGACCCGGCGTACGGCCCGGCGGCCGGCGTGCCGGTCGAGGTGCGCGGCGCAGGACGCGCGACCCGACAGGCGAACAACCTGATGACCCCCGACGCCTTCGAGGCGGACAAGCTGATCGTCTGCGAGATCCTCACCCCGGACGGCAACTGGTCCTCCCACCCGCCGCACAAGCACGACACGGCGAGCGCCCACGAGAGCGTCAACGAGGAGATCTACTTCTTCCGAGTGGCCGGCCGGGACGGCCGCACCCCCGACCGGACCGGCTTCGGCCTGCATCGCACCTACACCACCGACGGCGCGATCGACGAGACGGTGACCGTCCGCGACGGCGACGTCTTCCTCGTTCCGCGCGGCTACCACGGCCCCTGCGTGGCCACCCCCGGACACCACCTCTACTACCTCAACGTAATGGCCGGCCCCGCCGACGAGCGGGCGATGCTCGCCTGTGACGACCCCGCCCACCACTGGGTACGGGAGAGCTGGGCCGACCAGACACCCGACCCCAGGTGCCCGATGACCCCGCTGCCGGCGTCGGATGGAGGAAACCGATGAGCACGCCGACACCCGCGACACCCGCCACGCCCGGTGCGACCGTGCGGCTGACCACCGCCCAGGCCCTGGTGCGCTGGCTGGTGGCCCAGGAGAGCGAACTCCTCGACGGCCGCCGGGCCCGGCTGTTCCCCGGCGTGTTCGCCATCTTCGGACACGGCAACGTGCTCGGCCTGGGCGACGCGTTGCACGAGGCCGGCGAGGCGATGCCGGTCTGGCGCGGCCAGAACGAACAGGGCATGGCACTGGCCGCGGTCGGCTACGCCCGGGCCACCGAGCGCCGCCAGGTGCTCACGGCCACCTCCTCGATCGGGCCCGGCGCGCTGAACATGGTCACCGCCGCCGGCGTCGCGCACGCCAACCGGCTGCCGCTGCTCCTGCTGGTCGGCGACACCTTCGCGAGTCGCGCCCCGGATCCGGTGCTCCAGCAGGTCGAGCACTTCCACGACCCGAGCACGAGCGTCAACGACGCCTTCCGCGCGGTCAGCCGCTACTGGGACCGGATCACCCGCCCGGAACAGCTGATCGCCACCCTCCCGCACGTGGCCCGGGTGCTGACCGACCCGGCCGACTGCGGGCCGGTCACGCTCGCGCTGCCGCAGGACGTCCAGGCGGAGGCGTACGACTTCCCGGTGAGCCTGTTCGCGCCGCGCCTGCACCGGCCGCTTCGCCCACGCGCCGACCTGAGCGAACTCGCGGACGCGGCGGCACTGTTGCGCGGCGCGAAGCGGCCGCTGCTGGTGGTGGGCGGCGGCGTGCGCTACTCCGGCGCGGCGCGGGAGGTGTTGCGGGTGGCCCAGGCACACGGTGTCCCGTTCGCCGAGACGGTCGCCGGGCGCACCCTGCTCCCGCACGACCACCCGCTGCACGCCGGGCCGATCGGGGTGACCGGCAGCGCCTCGGCCAACGCGCTCGCCGCCGACGCCGATGTGATCCTGGCCGTCGGCACCCGCCTACAGGACTTCACCACCGCGTCGTGGAGCGTGTTCGCCGCCGACGCACGCCTGGTGTCGATCAATACGGCCCGGTTCGACGCGGTCAAGCGGCACGCCGCACCGGTGACCGCGGACGCCCGCGAGGCGCTGCGCGAACTCGGACCGCTGCTGGGCCAATGGCGAGCGGACCCGGCGTGGACCACGCGGGCCGAGGGTGAACGGCGGGCCTGGGACGGGGTGGTCGATCGGCTGCGCGAGGTGGGCGAGCCGGCCGCGCCGCCGACGTACGCTCAGGTCGTGGGCGTGGTCAACACCGTCGCCGGGCCCGACGACTACGTGCTCACCGCCGCCGGCGGGCTGCCCGGCGAACTGGTCGGCGGCTGGCGGGCCCGCAGCCCGATCGGCGCGGCGACGATGGACGTCGAGTACGGATTCTCCTGTATGGGCTACGAGATCGCGGGCGCGTGGGGAGCGGCGATGGCGCGACCGACCGGAGTGGTCACCACCCTGCTGGGCGACGGCTCCTATCTGATGCTCAACTCCGAGCTGTACTCGGCGGTTCTGTCCGGACACCGGTTCGTCGCGGTGGTCTGCGACAACGGGGGATACGCGGTGATCGCCCGACTCCAGGAGGGGCAGGGCGCGGCACCGTTCAACAACATGATCGCCGACTGTCGGGGTCCCGGCGCCGCCGCGGATCACCGGGTCGACTTCGCCGCACACGCCGCGGCGTTGGGCGCCGAGGTGTTCACCGCAAAGACCGTCGAGGAATTGGCGAAGGCGTACACGGCGGCCCGGGCGGCCCGCCGGCCGGCCGTGGTGGTCGTGCGCACCCGGCCCGATCGGTGGACCGAGGCCGGCGCGTGGTGGGAGGTGGGCGTGCCCGAGGTGTCGGCGCGGCCCGAGGTGACCGCGGCACGCGAGCGCATGGACCTGGCCCGGGCCGAGCGGGTACGCGGGAGCTGAGGCAGGCGTGGGCCCGTGAGCGGTGCTCGACGACCGGTCGCGGGCCCGTGCCGCCTCGCCTGCGGCCCGCTGCGGTCAGGCCGCGATCGGCCGGGAGGGCAGCCCGGCGCCGGCCCTGGCCTGGGCGAACGAACGCAGCAGCCGGTCGTGGATGGCGCCGTTGGAGGCCACCAATTCGCCGTCTCCGGGCTTCCAGTCCGCTCCCTCGAACGTGGTGGCCCGACCGCCGGCCTCGCGCACCAGGATCGCGCCGGGTGCCCAGTCCCACGGGCCGCAGCGCTGCTCCCAGTACGCGTCCAGGCGACCGGCCGCCACCCAGGACAGATCGATGCCGGCGCAGCCCAGCCGGCGCACGTCGCGGGTGTCGTTGACCACGGACAGGAACTCGGCCAGATTGTTGTCCGGATCGGTGGCTCGGGACGGCGGGAAGCCGGTGGCGATCACACTGCGACCCAGCGTGCGGGTGTCGGACACGTGCAGGCGCTTGCGACCCTCGTAGGCGCCGCGGCCGGCCTCGGCCCAGTAGGTCCGGCGCCGGGTCGCGTCGGCAACCACGCCGAGCGCGAGTTTCTCGCCGTCCCAGAACGCGATCGCGCACGCGTAGTGCGGCAGCCCGTGGGCGAAGTTGGTGGTGCCGTCGAGCGGATCCACGAACCAGGTGGGCCGGCGCAGATCCAACTCGGCCAACCCGCCGCCCTCTTCGCCGACCACCGCGTCCTGTGGGTAGTGGCTGCCCAGCCAGGCCCGGACCAGTTTCTCCACCCGCAGGTCGGTCGCGGTGACCAGGTCCGCGGTGGAGGACTTGAGCCGGATCCGCCGGGGGCGCCCGGCGCGGCGAATGGTCTGGGCGGCTTCTCGGGCGACGCGCAGGGCCGCGAGCGTACGGGGAAGGGGAAAGACCACGGTGTCGCTCCTTGCCTACGGCGGTCGATGAGACCGATGTCCGATCGATCGGGAGCCGAGGCCGACCCACGCGATCGGCTCGCGGCCTTCGCCCCACGCGAAAGCCGTCCCTGGGGCGTGTCTTCGGTCCCGCGTCGGGGTGCTCGGCGGGGGATCGAAGACACGTCCGGCATCGGGTCGCCGTCGTGCAATAGATTGCCCCTGCATTATGTCGAGGCCGGCCGCCGTCCACCAGCAGGTTGGCCGCGGGCCCCGAACACCGGGTCGGCGGCGGTCAGCTCGTCGTGGTGGGTTGGTAGTTGCGGAAGTTGACCCACAGGCGCGAGGGCGCCACGTCCAGGGTGTGCATGACCGTGCCGTCGGCGGTGGGCAGGAAGGCCAGCCCCTCCGCCTCGGTGCCGGAGGGCAGGTCGCGGTCGAGCACGTCGGCGACGGCGCCGGTGTCCGGGTCGATTCGGTAGATCGACTTCAGGTCGTTGTCGGCGGACGCGTAGAGCTTGCCCTGGTGGATCTTGGCGCCCTGGATGCGGCCCACCGTCGTGCTCAGCGGCACCTGTTTGACGAACGACAGATCGGCCAGGCTGAACACGTTGAGCGCGGTGGTGTTGCTCCACTCGGCGGTGTAGACGTATCCGCGTGCGGGGTCGACCGCCACCCACGGCACGCCCTGGGTGTGCAGGTTTTGCGGGAGTTCGTACGCGGTGCCGGTGAACTCCAGGGTCTGCGCGTCGAACAGTGCGATGAACGGATGGCGATACCCGCTGCCGTCCTCGATCGGGGCGTAGATCCTCCCATCGTGGTAGTCGATGTCGCCGATGTGGTTGCCGCCCAGGTCGGCGATCCGCTTGGGGATCGCGAACGGCTTGTCGATGATCCTCGAACCGTCGAGGGTGGTGCGCTGGAGGCCGTTCTGCCAGGAGAAGAACCACGTCTGCCCGTCGGTGGCGACGCCCTGGGAGCGTTGCAGGGCGTCCAGGAACAGGAAGGTCTTGCCGGACGTCTGCCTCCACTCGCCGGCCGCAAGTGCGGGCGAGGTGGTCAGGGCGACGGCCAGGACGGCGCCGCACACGGTGTTGACCGTGGCGGTGGCGGCTCGGCACGCGGAACGTCGACGCATCAGGAATCAACCTCCGGCTCGGGCGCGACCACGTGGGCATCCGCCGTCGTGGTCACGGGAGTTGCGGGTCGTGGACAGACAACCGGTCGAACACGAGCGCCACCAGCAGACCGCCTCGAAGGGCCCGTTGCCAAGCCGAATCCGGTGAACGATCCACGACCCTCGCCCGACGCGCGGACCACCGACCCGCAGCGGGGAACCGCCCCGGGGCATGCGGCCGACGCATGCGAAAGGTGACGGCGTGATCACTCGATGGGCGCACGCGTCCCGATGACTCCCTCGCGGCCGGTGAACGGCCCCGGACGTGCCGGTGCGGCGGAACCGGGGACGGGGAGGCATCGCCGGCAACCGGCCGTGCGGGTGTGGTCACCGTTGGTGGAGCGGGAGCGGTGATTGGCATGGTTGCGGTTGACATGGGGGTGTGTGGGTCATATTCCGGAGGTAGTACCCGCACGGCCGCTAGGTACGAGAGCCTCGGTGGCGGGTCCTTGGTTCGGGGGCGGCCGCGGTGCCGGTGGTGCCGGGGCGCGGACACGGGATCGGCCACCGAAGCGCTCGACGTTCGACGAGGAGCGTCGTCATGGCACGTCCGGTCGGTATCGATCTCGGCACGACCAATTCGGTGGTCGCGATTCTGGAAGGCGGTGAACCCACCGTCATCGCGAACGCGGAAGGGGCGCGGACGACCCCGTCGGTGGTCGCGTTCGCGAAGAACGGCGAGGTGCTGGTCGGCGAGGTGGCCAAGCGCCAGGCGGTGACCAATGTCGAGCGCACCGCACGATCGGTGAAGCGGCACATGGGCGACAACTCGTGGCACTTTCCCGACGCCGGTGACATCGACGGCAAGCGGTACACGGCGCAGGAGATCGCCGCCCGGGTCCTACAGAAGCTCAAGCGCGACGCCGAGGCGTACCTGGGCGAGAAGGTCACCGACGCGGTCGTCACAGTGCCGGCGTACTTCGACGACGCCCAGCGGCAGGCCACCAAGGAGGCGGGCGAGATCGCCGGACTCCAGGTGCTGCGCATCGTCAACGAGCCCACGGCGGCGGCGCTGGCGTACGGCCTGGACAAGGTGCGCGATCAGATGATCCTGGTGTTCGACCTGGGCGGTGGCACGTTCGACGTGTCGCTGTTGGAGATCGGCGAGGGCGTCGTGGAGGTCAAGGCGACGCACGGCGACACCCATCTGGGCGGCGACGACTGGGATCAGCGGGTGATGGACCACCTGGTCAAGCAGTTCAAGAACGGTCACGGCGTGGACCTGTCCAAGGACAAGATGGCTCTCCAGCGCCTGCGCGAGGCGGCGGAGAAGGCCAAGGTGGAGCTGTCGAGCGCGACCGAGACCTCGATCAACCTGCCCTACATCACGGCCTCCGCCGAGGGCCCGCTGCACCTGGACGAGAAGCTCACCCGCGCCCAGTTCCAGCAGTTGACGGTCGATCTGCTCGAACGCTGCCGCGGGCCGTTCCACGCCGCGATCGAGGACGCCGGCGTCTCGGTCGCGGGCGTCGACCAGGTGGTGCTGGTGGGCGGTTCGACCCGGATGCCGGCCGTCACCGAACTCGTCCGCGAGCTCACCGGCGGCAAGGAGCCGAACAAGGGCGTCAACCCGGACGAGGTCGTCGCCGTCGGCGCCGCGCTCCAGGCCGGTGTGCTCAAGGGTGAGGTCAAGGACGTCCTGCTGCTGGACGTGACGCCGCTGTCTCTGGGTATCGAGACCAAGGGCGGCATCATGACCAAGCTGATCGAGCGCAACACCACGATCCCGACCAAGCGTTCGGAGATCTTCACCACGGCCGAGGACAACCAGCCGTCGGTGCAGATCCAGGTGTTCCAGGGCGAGCGCGAGATCGCCGCCTACAACAAGAAGCTCGGCATGTTCGAGCTGACCGGCCTGCCGCCGGCCCCGCGCGGGCTGCCGCAGATCGAGGTCACCTTCGACATCGACGCCAACGGCATCGTGCACGTGTCCGCGAAGGACCTGGGCACGGGCAAGGAGCAGTCGATGACCATCACCGGCGGCTCCGGCCTGCCGAAGGACGACATCGACCGGATGATGCGCGAGGCGGAGGCGCACGCGGAGGAGGACCACCAGCGTCGCGAGGCCGCGGAGACCCGCAACCAGGCCGAGCAACTGGTGTACACCACCGAGAAGTTCATCAAGGACAACGGCGACAAGGTCCCGGCCGACGT
>NZ_JBEXCV010000073.1:0-41385 GCF_040605455.1 Embleya sp. NPDC005575
GACGAGCACGTAGTACCCGTGCCCGGCCAGTTCGTGGGCCAACTCCCGCAGCACGGGCCGGATGCCGAAGCCGTCCGCGTACATCAGCACCCCTGCGAACGACGCGGGCCTGGTCGTACCGCCGGCGCGCTCGCGCAAGGCCGCCGCCGCCCGGGTGGTGACCGATCTGCGGGCCCGCGCCGCCGATGCGCCGGCGCACACCCCCGCGCCGCCGCGCAGCGAGCAGTTGAGGCTGTCCGGCGACATCACCTACCACCTGCCCGGCCCTTCGCTGCTCAAGAAGGGCCCGCCGGCCAAGGCCCGCAGCAAGGCCAACGACGACGTGGTCGCCGCGCTGTCCAAGGTGTTCGAACAGTTCAACGTGGACGCACAGGTCACCGGCTTCTCCCGGGGCCCGACGGTGACCCGCTACGTGATCGAGCTGGGCCCGGCGGTCAAGGTCGAGCGGATCACCGCACTCGCCAAGAACATCGCGTACGCGGTGGCCAGCCCGGACGTGCGGATCATCAGCCCGATCCCGGGCAAGTCCGCGGTCGGCATCGAGATCCCCAACACCGACCGCGAGATGGTCAGCCTGGGCGACATCCTGGCCTCGGAGACCGCGGCCGGCGACGCGCATCCGATGATCGCCGCGCTCGGCAAGGACGTCGAGGGCAACGACGTGGTGGCCAACCTGGCCAAGATGCCGCACCTGCTGGTGGCGGGTGCCACCGGCGCGGGCAAATCGAGCTGCATCAACGGCCTGATCACCTCGGTCATGATGCGCGCCACGCCCGAGGAGGTGCGGATGGTGCTGGTCGACCCCAAGCGGGTCGAACTGACCACCTACGAGGGCATCCCGCACCTGATCACGCCGATCATCACCAGCCCGAAGAAGGCCGCCGAGGCGCTCCAGTGGGTCGTGCGCGAGATGGACATGCGCTACGACGACCTGGCCAACTTCGGCTTCCGGCACGTGGACGACTTCAACGTCGCGGTGCGTGCGGGCAAGCTCAGGATGCCGCCGGGCAGCGAGCGCGAGGCGCAGCCGTACCCGTATCTGCTGGTGATCGTCGACGAGTTGGCCGACCTGATGATGGTTGCCCCGCGCGACGTCGAGGACCCGAGCGACCTGGTCGACACGACCCGCCGGCCGAGGCGGACGGCGCGTACGTCACGCCGCTGGTGCGCAAGCTGGCCGCCGAGCACAACGTGGACCTGGGCTCGATCGCGGGCACCGGCATCGGTGGTCGGATCCGCAAGCAGGACGTGCTGGAGACGGCCCGCAAGCAGCAGGCGGCCCAGGCCGCCGCCGCGGCATCGGCTCCGGCCGCCGCCCCGGCCGCGCCCGCCGCCAAGGCTTCGGCCGCGATCGAGCCGTCACCGCTGCGCGGTCGGACCGAGAAGCTCTCGCGCATGCGTACGGTGATCGCCAAGCGCATGGTCGAGTCGCTGCAGACCTCGGCCCAGCTGACCACGGTCGTGGAGGTGGACGTCACCAACATCGCCCGCCTGCGCGACCGGGCCAAGAACGACTTCGTGGCGCGCGAGGGCGTCAAGCTGTCGTTCATGCCGTTCTTCGCGAAGGCGGCCGTCGAGGCGCTCAAGATCCACCCGGTCCTGAACGCGTCGATGGACCTGGACGCCGGCACCGTGACCTACCACGACGCCGAGCACCTGGTGATCGCGGTGGACACCGACCGCGGCCTGATGGTCCCGGTCATCCACAACGCGGGCGACCTGAACATCGCGGGCCTCTCGCGCAAGATCTCCGACCTGGCCGAGCGCACCCGTACCAACAAGGTGAGCCCGGACGAGCTGGCGGGCGGCACGTTCACGCTGACCAACACCGGTTCGCGCGGCGCGCTGTTCGACACGCCGATCTTCCCGCAGCCGCAGGTCGCGATGCTCGGCACGGGCGCGGTCGTCAAGCGCCCGGTCGTGGTCAACGACCCGACGCTCGGCGAGGTCATCGCGGTCCGCTCGATGGTGTAC
Source organism: Embleya sp. NPDC005575 (assembly GCF_040605455.1). Classification (NCBI taxonomy): domain Bacteria; kingdom Bacillati; phylum Actinomycetota; class Actinomycetes; order Kitasatosporales; family Streptomycetaceae; genus Embleya; species Embleya sp. NPDC005575. Next base: position 1,975 of record NZ_JBEXCV010000073.1, read on the forward strand.
CTGGCCCTGTCCTACGACCACCGCCTGGTGGACGGCGCGGACGCGGCCCGCTTCCTGCAGACGGTGAAGACCCGTCTCGAGGAAGGCGCCTTCGAGGGCGACCTCGGCCTGTAGGAAACACTGCGGTGGGCACGTTGCGAAGGCGGCCCGGACATCCCGTCCGGGCCGCCTTCGGCATTTCCGCGGCCCGGTGGGCAAGGATGGCGGTATGCGCATCGCCGTCACCGGTTCGTCCGGCCTCGTAGGGTCCGCCCTCGTCCGCTCGCTGACCGCCGACGGGCACCGGGTGGTCCGGCTCGTCCGCCGGGCCCCCGGCGGACCGGACGAGGTCCGCTGGGACCCGCACGCGGGCACCGTGGACACCGCCGCACTCGGCCCGGTGGACGCGGCGGTACACCTGGCCGGCGCGGGCATCGGCGACAAGCGCTGGACGGCCGCGTACAAGCGCGAACTGCGCGACAGCCGGGTCCTGGGCACCGCGGCCGTCTCACGCGCGTTGGCGGCCCTGGAACCCGCGCCGCGCGTACTCCTGTCCGGTTCCGCGATGGGCTTCTACGGCGACACCGGCGACCGCGAGGTGGACGAGTCCTCCCCGGCCGGCAGTGGCTTCCTGGCCGACCTGTGCACCGAATGGGAGGCCGCCACCGCACCCGCCGTGGAGGCCGGCATCCGGGTCGCCCACCTGCGCACCGGCCTGGTGATGTCCCGTTCCGGCGGCACGCTGAGCCGAATGATCCCGCTGGTCAAGGCCGGTCTGGGCGGCCGGCTCGGCTCGGGCCGGCAATACTGGAGCTTCATCTCGCTCGCCGACGAGGTGGCCGCGATCCGCCACGCCCTCGACCACCCCGAACTCGCCGGCCCGATCAACCTGACCGCACCGCACCCGGTCACCAATGCCGAGGCGACCAAGGCACTGGGCAAAGCCCTGCACCGCCCCACCGTCCTGGCCGTACCCGCCTTCGCCCTCCGCACCGCCCTCGGCGGCTTCGGCACCGAAATCCTCACCGGCCAACGCGTCCTCCCCAAGGCCCTCCTCACCTCCGGCTTCACCTTCCAGCACCCCACCATCGAAACAACCATCACCGCAGCCCTGGCCGACTGAGATCATCCTGACCAATCCCGTCGACCAGCTTCATGGTCCCGACCCTTGCAGCGATCAGGATGCGACTGTCAGGGCAGCTTCCACAGTCGGACGGCTTCCTGGGCGGCGCCGGGACCGCCACGGAGCGCGGACGTGGCTGCGGCGAGAGTCTTGCCGTCGGGACTGAACACCAGCGATGGCACGGACGCCATGTAGGCGGTGAGGGTGGCGGTCTTGGTCTGAGTGGAGGGCTTCCACAGCTCAAGGGCGCCGTTGTTGTCGCCGCTGGCGAGGGTCCTGCCGTCGGGGCTGAACGCCACCGACGTCACTCTGCGGGAGGAGGGGTTCGTGAAGATCACGGCTTTGGCGGACATGGTGCGGGCATCCCACAACTGGACGTTGGGAACAGTCGCGGTGGTGTAGTAGCGGGAGTCATCGCCGCTGCCGCAGGCCAGGGTCTTGCCGTCGGGGCTGAACGCCAACGAGAACACCTGCCCGGTGGAGCTGTGGAGCGTGGCGGTCGTGGTACGGGTCGCGACGTCCCAGAGGAGGACGTTCTCGTCGTATTTGCTGTCGCCGGACCTGCGACCGCCGCAACTGGCGAGGGCCTTGCCGTCGGGGCTGAACGCCACGGACGGCACGCCGCCGGTGTGACCGGTCAACGTGGCCGTGTTCGACCCTGTTGCGAGGTCCCACAGTCGGGCGGTGCTGTCGTCGCTGCCGCTGGCGAGTGTCCCGCCGTCGGGGCTGAACGCCAGGCAGTTCACCGTGTCGGTGTGCCCGGCGAGGGACCCGAGGGCTCTCTTGGTGTTGAGGTCCCACAGGTGGATGGCGCCGCTTCGGCCGCCGATCGCAAGGGACTTGCCGTCCGGGCCGAGTGCCACGCGGCCGAAGCCGTCGGGCTCGGAGACGGCGCCGGTGGAAGTTCCGGTCTTGAGGTCCCACAGTCGAATTTCGCCCGCGCTGCCGCCGATGACGGTCTTGCCGTCGGGAGTGAACGCCACTGACGACACGGATTCGGTGTAGCCGCCGAAGGTGCGCCAGGGGGACAGGTCGACCGGGTCGTCGTCGTCGGCGAGGTGTAGTGCCAGGAGTGATCCGCCTGTTGCCGCCACCAGGGTGGATATCCCGCCGAGAACGACGGCACGGCGGCTCGGTCGGCGGCCCGGCCGCCGTGTCGGTTCACGAGGGGGTTGACGGCGCGTACGCGTGGCGGTGGCGTCGGGTCCTTGGGTGCCGGTGTCGTGTAGGTCGAGCGTCGCGCGCAGGCGCCGGGCTGCGGTCGCCGCGTCCGGGCGTGCGGAAGGAAGCTTGGTCAGCAGGGCGGCGAGGAGTTCGCCCAGCGGTCCCGCGTGCGGTGCCGAGGGCGGCGGTCCCGTCCGGATGGCCTCGCTGATCTCGGTCCATGTCCGGCCGGGGTAGGGCGGATGTCCCTCCACGGCGGCGTACAGCGTCGCGCCGAGGGCCCACAGGTCGGCCGGCGCCTCCGCCTGGTCTCCGGCCAGTTGTTCCGGGGCCATGAACCGCGGGGTGCCCATGATGACGCCGACACTGGTCAACGGGCCCGAGGCGTCGAGGATCCGGGCTATGCCGAAGTCCGTGATGACGGTGCGATCCCCGTCCATCAGGACGTTGTCGGGCTTGAGATCCCGGTGGACGATCCCGGCGGCGTGCGCGTGCGCAAGCGCGTCCGCGACATCCGCGCCGAACGCGGCGACCCGTCCACGATCGAGCCGGCCCTCGTGGGCGATGAGCGCGGCGAGGGATGGCCCGGGCAGTAACTCCATGACGATCCACGGCACCCCCTCGTGCAGCGTCACGTCGTGGACGGTGACGATGCCGGGGTGACGCAGCCGGGCCGCGGCCTGTGCCTCGCGCACGGTCCGGGCGATCTGCCGCTCGCGCGCCGTGCTCGGCAGGTCGTCCGACAACAGGACTTCCTTTACCGCGACTTCGCGGTCGAGGCGCTCGTCGCGACCGCGCCAGACCCGGCCCATCGCGCCCGCTCCGACTGCTTCAAGCAGTCGGTAGCGTCCATCCACCAGCAATCCTGCGACCCCCGTCATGGCGATCACCCTACGACAATGCACCCCAGCCGACGGTCGACGACGACCTGCAGCCCGGGGCCGGCCGTCTGTCGACCGGCACGTGCCCAGCGGTCCAAGTCGGCACTCTGGCAGGGAGTCGGTCCGTGACGGGACCGGCTCCCGTGGCCGGTCCCGTCACCACACGTAGGTACCGGCGAACATTCCGTCGAAGCCGAGGCTAGCGAGGGTGGTGGCGAGTGCGGGCCAGGCGGGGTCGATGAGGATGCGTGTGGCGTGGGCGGGAAGGGTGTGGCGGACCGTGTCGGCGAACCGCTCGGCCGTGTCCGGGCCGGGGGTGCGTCGTGCCGCCTCGGCCAGGTGGCGACCTGTGCGTAGGCGGCGCGTAGCCGGGCGAGGGCCCACCGGCGGCTTCGGCCTGTTGTTCGTGTTCGCGTTGCTGGTGCCGGCGGACGGCCGGGACGGCGACCAGGACCATCGTCGACAGCAGGGTGCCCAGCACCGCGCCGTCGGCGGTTCCGGCGTGGGCGAGTTCCTTGACGATCGCGCGGAGCGTGGATGCCGTGCGCTGTTCGGCGCGTTGGCGACCATCGGAGCTCTGACCCCGTCCCCCTGGCTCTTCCCCGGCGGCCGACCCGGACGGCCGATCAGCACCGGGCAACCGACCAAGCGGCTCAACAACCTCGGGATCCACCCCAACCGGGCCCGCAACACCGCGCTGTTCCAACTCGCCACCGAGATCCCCGCCGCGATCCTCGCCCGTACCCTGGGCATCCACACCGATGTCGCCGTGGCCTGGCAACGACTTTCCGCGGGCGACTGGGCTACCTACGCAGCCCGAGTCAGCGCGCGGACAAGCGCCGCCAAGGAGTCCTCATCATGACCGCACGTCCCTACGACGCCGTGCTCTGCGACATCGACGGTGTCCTTCGGCACTGGCCCACCGCCGATGGCCTCGAAAGTATCCATGGACTCCCCGCAGGCGCACTCGCAGCAGCGGCCTTCGCGCCGGCCCGCCTGCACCCGGCGATCACCGGGGAGATCACCGACGAGCAATGGCGCTCTGCGGTGGCCACAGACCTCGCTGAAATCTGTGGGTCGATGGACCGGGCCCACGCCGTGGTCACCGCCTGGTCCGATCTGGTGCCACGCGTCGATCACGAGGCCGTATCCCTTCTCGCCCGGGCCCGCACGGTCGCAACCGTGGCCCTGGTCTCCAACGCGACAACCCGGCTGGAGCGGGATCTGGCTCGGCAAGGGCTCGCCGACCTCGCCGACACCGTGGTGAACACCTCCCGCATCGGCGTCATCAAGCCTGATCCGCGCGTCTACCTCATGGCCGCCGCACGGGCCGGCGCCCCCGTCCACCGCTGCCTGTTCGTCGACGACACCGCCGCCAACGTCAAGGCGGCCCGCGAGGTGGGGATGACTGCCCTCCACTACCGGCGGATCGAAGATCTCCGCGGTGCCCTCGCGCCACTCCTCAGCGCACCACCGGACACACAGCGCACATGATCGGCAGGGGCATTCGGACAGTTCCGATATCCGACGTCACCAGCACACCTCATGCCTGCCGGCGAAGAGCGCACGAAGAAGGCCGTCGACCGCGCTCTTGAAGCAGCGGTCGACGGCCTTGTCCTTCGGGGGAGTGCCCTCGTTGTGCCCTCTCGGGCCGCTTAAGGGGTAAACCCGCAGGTCAGCGCCACCTCGACTTAAATGTCGAAGTAGAGCTCGAACTCGTGCGGGTGGGGGCGGAGGCGGACCGGGTCGATTTCCTTGGTGCGCTTGTATTCGATCCAGGTGTCGATCAGGTCCTGGGTGAACACGCCGCCTTCGAGGAGGTATTCGTGGTCGGCTTCGAGGGCGTCGAGGACCTCGGCGAGGGTGCCGGGGACCTGGGGGACGGCCTGGTGCTCGTCGGGGGCCAGCTCGTACAGGTCCTTGTCGACCGGCTCAAGCGGCTCGATCTTGTTCTTGATGCCGTCGAGGCCGGCCATCAGCTGGGCGGCGAAGGCCAGGTACGGGTTGGCCGACGGGTCCGGGACGCGGAACTCGACGCGCTTGGCCTTCGGGTTGCTGCCCGTGATCGGGATACGGATGCAGGCCGAGCGGTTGCGCTGCGAGTAGACCAGGTTGACCGGTGCCTCGAAGCCCGGGACCAGACGGTGGTACGAGTTCACCGTCGGGTTGGTGAAGGCGAGCAGCGACGGGGCATGCTTGAGCAGGCCGCCGATGAAGTAGCGGGCGGTGTCGGACAGGCCCGCGTAGCCCTGCTCGTCGTAGAAGAGCGGCGTGCCGTCGGTCCACAGCGACATGTGGCAGTGCATGCCCGAGCCGTTGTCACCGAAGATCGGCTTCGGCATGAAGGTCGCGGTCTTGCCGTTGCGCCACGCGACGTTCTTGACGATGTACTTGAACAGCATCAGGTCGTCGGCCGCGGCCAGCAGCGTGTTGAACTTGTAGTTGATCTCGGCCTGGCCGGCGGTGCCCACCTCGTGGTGCTGGCGCTCGATCTCCAGGCCCGCGGCCTCGAGCTCCAAAGAGATCTCCGCGCGCAGGTCGGCGAAGTGGTCGACCGGCGGGGTCGGGAAGTAGCCGCCCTTGTAGCGCACCTTGTAGCCGCGGTTGTTCTCCTCCGCACCGGTGTTCCAGGCGCCCGCCTCGGAGTCGATGTGGTAGAAGGACTCGTTCGCGCCGGTCGCGAAGCGCACACTGTCGAACACGTAGAACTCGGCCTCGGGGCCGAAGTACGCCGTGTCGGCGATGCCGGTGCCGGCGAGGTAGCGCTCGGCCTTCTTCGCGACGTTGCGCGGGTCGCGGCTGTACTCCTCATCCGTCAGCGGGTCGTGGATGAAGAAGTTGATGTTGAGCGTCTTGTCCTTGCGGAACGGGTCGAGTCGCGCCGTGGACAGGTCGGGGCGAAGCGCCATGTCCGACTCGTGGATCGCCTGGAAGCCGCGGATCGAGGATCCGTCGAACGCCAGCGTCTCACTCGGGTCGAACGTCTTCGCCGGGACCGTGAAGTGCTGCATCACGCCAGGCAGGTCGCAAAAACGAACGTCGACGAACTTGACGTCGTTGTCGGCGATGTATCGCGACACCTCATCGGCGTTGTTGAACATCAATCCTCCTCGACCCGGCGCCAGGCGCGGGTAGTTGCGTTCGCGGGGAGCGGCCTCCTCCCCGGTGGCCACTAGGCCTCGAAGGTAGGCGGGAGCGGTTTCCCGTCGGTGTCCCTCGTGTTTCCGGGATGTTACGCACGCACCCGTACGGTCTAGCCCGTCTTGCCTGGATGCATGCCCATGATCAACGTGCTCACGCACACCCCGGGGCGGGTGAATCGGCCCGGCTCGTCTACTTTGGAAGGGTGGACGAGAACACGACCGCATCGCGGAACCAGGCCCCCGGGACGGCGGGCGAAGACTTCGGCTACCGCGGCAAGCGTCTCGGGCTGCCCGAGGACGGGCCCAACTCGCCGGCGCCGACCGGGCGCAGGCTGATCGCCCTGCTCATCGACTGGGGCATCTGCTACATCATCGCGCTGTCGTTCCTGGGCGGCGGCGACCTCAACGACCCCGGGACGAGCTGGGGCACCCTCGTCCTGTTCGCCGCCGAGAACCTGCTCCTGGTGAGCACGATCGGCTGGACCTTCGGCAAGCGCATCATGGGCATCCGGGTGGTTTCGGTCACCCGCGACACCCTGTTGCCGCTCGCGGTCGTGGTGCGCACGTTCCTGCTGTGCCTGGTGATCCCGCCGGCGATCTACGACCGGGACGGGCGCGGCTTCCACGACAAGGCGGTCGGCACCGCAGTGGTGCTCGCGTAGGCGGCAGGCACCGCGGTGGCGCGTGCGCAGTTCGTAACACGACGAGTGCGGGTGACGCACAACGAAAGACAACGGAAAGAGCGGCGGCGATCCGGTTCGGATCGCCGCCGCTCTCGTGATCGGGTGGGGACGGGTGTTGCGGTCGCGTCGCGCGCGGTGGGTGTACCGCCGGAGGGTCAGCCGCGCGGGCCGCGCGGCATGCGCGCGCCCTTGGGCATCGGGCCCTTGGGCACCGGCATGTTCTTCATCAGATCGCCGACCGCGCGCAGGCGGTCGTTGACCACCGCGACCTCGGGCTTGGCCATGGTCGGCGTCAGCTTCATGATGTGCCGTTGCAGCTTGAGCAGCGGGACCTGACCCTCGTCGTTGCCGACGATGATCGTGTGCACCACGGTGCTCGCCACCAGGCGGGACATACGCTTCTTCTCATCGGCCAGCAGTCGCGTCACGCGACCGGGCTGGCCCTCGCCCACCAGGATGATGCCGGGGCGACCCACGGCGCGGTGAACGACATCCTGCTGGCGGGTGATGGCCACGGTGGGGGTCACGACCCAGCCACGCTTGAGTGACTGCATGACCGCCAACGCGGCGCCGGGCTGGCCCTCCATCTGGCCGAGCACCGACTTCTCGGCTCGTCGTCCGAAGATGAAGGCCGCCGCGAGCAGACCCACGAGGGCACCGAGGATGCCCAGGTAGATCGGATGTCCCCACCAGAAGCCGATGGCCAGGAGTACTGCGAATACGCCCAGGCCCCAGGCCGCCACAATCAAGCCGACCCACGGATCGGCCTTCTTCGTCTGCTGGTAGGCGAGCCGGATCTGCTTCAGCCGGCCGCTCTTCTCGGATGGTTCCTTGCTCGCCATATGAAAAGGATACTGGCGTGTCGTCCACCCCGGACAATGGCTGCCGACAGCTTGTCCGAACCTTCATGCGAGCGGCGCAACGGTACGGCCGTCCGACCGAAGGTGAACCTGCGGTGAACGGCCGTACGGCGCAACGCGTGTCAGTGCGAGCCGGTACCCGGGGCCGGGTTGACCGGGGCGAGCCGGGCCAGGATGTCGGAGGCCTCGGCGCGGGCGCGGGCACGATTGCGGTCGGCACAGACAGCCGCCCACGCGTTGCGTCGTGCGGTGCGCTGACCGCCCTCGAACATCAGCACGGTCTCGACGGCCCGGAAAACTCGGCCCACGGTCGCCCGGCGGACCGCGAAGCCGCGATCGAACGCGCCTCGCAGCACCGAGGCGTTGCCCTGCTGCGTGTCCTGCATGACGTCGTCCCCCTACCTGTTCTGGTGCGAACGTTCAGCGCACTGCGGTCGACTCTCGCAACAATGTGTTACCAAATGATGACGTCAAGGTCAAACCGACGTGAAAGTCTGCATACCTTCACCCGAAGCGGAGCGGGATTCGCGCACCTCGAGTGCCTGGCGGTACAGCCGGCCCGCGCGGTACGAGGAGCGGACCAGGGGGCCGGAGAGCACGCCCGCGAAGCCGATCTCCTCGGCCTCCTCGTTCAGCTCGACGAACTCCTCCGGGCGCGCCCAGCGCTCGACGGGGTGGTGCCGCACGCTCGGCCGCAGGTATTGCGTGATGGTCAGCAGCTCGCAGCCGGCGTCGTACAGGTCCTGCATGGCCTGGCTGATCTCGGCGCGCTCCTCGCCCATGCCCAGGATCAGGTTGGACTTGGTGACCAGGCCGTCGGCCCGGGCCTGGGTGATCACGTCGAGCGAACGCTCGTAGCGAAAGCCCGGTCGGATGCGCTTGAAGATGCGCGGCACCGTCTCGATGTTGTGCGCGAGCACCTCGGGACGGGACGAGAACACCTCGGCCAGTTGGTCCGGCTGCGCGGTGAAGTCCGGGATCAGCAGCTCCACCCCGGTGCCCGGGTTCAGCTCCTTGATCCGGCGGACCGTCTCCGCGTACAGCCACGCGCCGCCGTCCGGCAGGTCGTCGCGGGCGACGCCGGTGACGGTCGCGTACTTCAGGCCCATCGCCTGGACCGACTCCGCGACGCGGCGCGGCTCGTCACGGTCGAGCTCGGCCGGCTTGCCGGTGTCGATCTGGCAGAAGTCGCAGCGCCGGGTGCACTGGTCGCCGCCGATCAGGAAGGTCGCCTCGCGGTCTTCCCAGCACTCGTAGATGTTGGGACACCCGGCCTCCTCGCACACCGTGTGCAGCCCCTCGCGCTTCACGAGTTGCTTGAGCTCGGTGTACTCGGGGCCCATCTTCGCCCGGGTCTTGATCCACGAAGGCTTGCGCTCGATGGGAGTCTCGGCGTTGCGGACTTCCAGGCGAAGCAGCTTGCGGCCGTCGGGTGCGACAGCGGACACGCGCGACTCCCTATGCTCGGGGCAGCCTGCGGGGCGGGACAGACTGCGATGGGCCCGACAGGATGATCCGGGCCCGTGGTGGGGCGGTACGTCCAGAGTACGCCGAGGGATTCGGGCCTTCGGACGGCCCATCCGGTGGCAACCGGGACGAACCCGGGTGGATTCCCCGGATGTCGGATTCGGCTGTGAGGCGTGCGTCACGCGGGCGGCGCGGTCCGCATCACGCGGAGCGCGAGGCGGGCGTCACGCGGTCCGCGACCGGCGCCTCACACGGACACGTGCGCGAACACGTCGGCCAGGTGCTTCTCGGCCAGCGGCAGCACCTCGGTGACGGTGACCTCGCGGCCCAGTTCGCGGCTCAGCGAGGTGACGCCGGCGTCCTTGATGCCGCACGGCACGATCCGGTCGTAGTACGTCATGTCCGCGTCGCAGTTGATCGCGAAGCCGTGCATGGTCACCTTGCGCGAGACCCGGACGCCGATCGCCGCGAGCTTGCGGTCGTCGCCGCGCTGGCCCGCGTTGGACGGGGCGTACTCCGGCCCGGCCAGGCGCGGGTCGAACTCCGGGTGCAGGCGCGGGTCGGGACCGGCCGCCAGGCGGCTGTCCAGGCGCAGGTCGAGCCCACCGACCGGGGCCGGACTCGGCGACACCGCGTCGCCCAGCACCCAGACGCCGCTGCGACCCTCGATCCGGGTGGTCTCCAGGCCCAGATCGGCGCAGAGCCGGATCAGCGCCTCCTCCATCCGGCGCACGTGCGCGACCACGTCCACCGGCTCGGGCAGCCGCACGATCGGGTAGCCGACGAGTTGGCCGGGGCCGTGCCAGGTGATCTTGCCGCCCCGGTCCACGTCGACCACGGGGGTGCCGTCCATCGGGCGCTCGGAGGGGTCCGTGCGGCGACCGGCCGTGTACACCGCGGGGTGTTCGAGGAGCAGACACGTGTCTGGGGATTCGCCGCTCACCACCTGCTCGTGGACGCGGCGCTGCTCCTCCCAGGCGGCCTCGTACGGAACGGCGGCGTCGCCGAGGCCCAAGTGCACGAATCGCAAGAAGCTGGTCACGTCCGACAGCGTACGACGGGCTCGAACGTCACCGACGGCCGGCGTCGAGCCCGCGGACCGTGCAGGTGACGCCGGTGAAGGTGCAGCCGATCGACTCGACCCGGCCGTACAGCCCGAACTCGATCACCGCGCTGGCTCCGGGGGCCAACGGGCCGCTGCCGCGCGCGGTCGCGATGCCGCGATCGGTGCTGGTGCGCATGTCCTCGCCCCAGAGCATGGTGAAGCCGCTCCCCCGGCCGGACGCGGTGAGGGTGAGATCCCAGGCCGGGAGCGGACGCGCGGTGCGGTTGGTGATGATCACCGTGCCGTCGGCGCCCCAGCCGGAGTCGGTCACGGTGGCGTCGACGGAGATGTCCTTGGGCCCGGTGGTGGCCGGCGGAGGCGGGACGGGCGGCGCGGTCGAGCGGGGCGGCGCGGTGGTGCGGGCCGCCGTGGGGCCGGTACTCGCGGTCGCGCTCGCCGAGGCGGACGGGGAGCGGCCGGCCGACCTGGTCGGGCTCGCGGTCGTCGACGTGGTCGCCCCCGGGCTTGCCGGGGCGGTGCCGGGCAGCGGGTACGCGGGCGCGGGCAGCGGCAGGTTCAGGTCGTTCGGGAGCGAGCGATGGCGGCCCTTGTCGTCGTCCGAGCCGGAGAACAGGAAGACCCCGCTGGTGAGCAGCAGGCACACGAGCGCGACGACGGCCAGGGGGATCACGATCCCGCGAGCGGTGTTGTCGGGCTGCCGGGTCACGCGTGCGCTTCCTTCGAGTCGGGGCGAGGCCGGGGGCGGTCCGTGGGAGCGGGGTCGTCGGCCGGTTCGGCCGATTGCGAGATTCGCTCGCGCGGTTCGGCTCGGGTGCGGTTGCGGCCGAGTGGTTCGGATTCGCTTCCGGCGGCGTGGTTCGGGTTCGGTTCGGCCGTGTGATTCGGATTCGGTTTTCGCCCTGCGATTCGGCTTCGGTTCGGCCGTGTGATTCGGGTTCGGCCACGTGGGTGTCGATCACCCCATCGGGTGAACTGCCTCGCGCATGTTCCACCACGGCCCCGCACACCGCAAGCGACGCGCGGGTGGTGATGCCGCATCGAATCCGTCCCGAGGGTTCGGCAGGTTCTGCCGAACTCGGCCATGGCGGACCGCCGTCGGCGCGGATTCGCCACCCGATCGCCGGGCCCGGCCCGGTAACTCGAAAGGGTCATTGTTGCGAGCGTTCGGGTTGTAGCGCTCCAGAAATCGCTAGATTCTCGCGCGATCACCCACCCACACCGAACCACCGCACCAGCGGGAGGCGTTCATCACCATGGCAGCCAGGGTCGAGCGGCGCCCCAACCATCGGCTGGCGGCGCTTGTCGAGGAAGCCGGCTTCTCGCATGCCGGTCTGGCCCGACGCGTTGACCAACTCGGTGCGGAACAGGGCATCGATCTCCGGTACGACAAGACCTCCGTGGCGCGCTGGCTGCGTGGCCAACATCCGCGCGGAATCGTGCCGATACTGCTTGCCGAGGTCTTCACCCAACGACTCGGCCGCAAGCTCAGCGCCGAGGATCTGGGCATGGCCGGGTGCCGGCCGGACTATGCCGGACTCGAATACGCGTCGGGGCCGCCCGAGGCGGTCGAGATCGTCACGGGCATGTGGCAGGCCGACTCGGCACAGCGATCCGCGCTGGTGGAGGCCGCGTTCACGCCCGGGGCGCTGGTGGTGCCCAGTCGGGACTGGCTGATCGGCGCCGGCGACGAGCGGCCGGCCCGGCAGGACGGCGATCGGGTCGGGCTCGGCGACGTGGCCGCGGTGCGTGCGGTCGGCGAGGCGTTCCGACGGTTGGACAACTCGTTCGGCGGCGGGCACGGCAGACAGGCGCTGGTGCGCTACCTCGACACGGAGGTGACCGCGATACTGCGCGGGACCTACGACTCGCGCACCGGCAGCGCGCTGTTCGGCGCGGCGGCCACGCTCACCCGGCTGGTCGGCTGGATGGCGTACGACGTGGGCGTGCACGGGATGGCGCAGCGCTACTTCGTCCAGGCACTGCGGCTGGCCCAGGCGTCCGGGGATCGGGCGCTGGGCGGGTTCGTGTTGTCCACGATGAGTCGACAGGCGGTCTACCTCGGCCACGGGCGTGAGGCGGTACAGCTGGCGCGGGTCGCCCAGCAGGGTGCCTCGGGGGTGGCCACGCCCCGGGTCCGGGCGTTGTTCCACGCGGTCGAGGCGCGCGGGCACGGGCTGCTCGGGGACGCGCGCGCGTGCGGGGCGGCGCTGCTGCGCGCGGAGCAGGCGTTGGAGTGCGTGGCGCCCGGGGACGAGGAGCCGGAGTGGGTCGCGTTCATGAACGAGGCGCAGCTGACCGACGATCACGCGCACTGCTACCGGGACCTGGAGGAGTACGACAAGGCCCGCGAATATGCCGAACGATCGCTGCTGTTGCGCGGTAGCGAGTACACCCGCAGTCGGCTGTTCTGCCAGACGATCCTGGCCACCGCGTTGTTGGAGTTGGGCGAGGTCGAACAGGCGTGCCGGGTCGAGGCGGAGGCGACGGAGCAGGCGGAGGGCCTGCGGTCGTCGCGGGCGGTGGACTACGTGCGCGAGTTCACGCATCGGTTGGCGCCGTATCGGGATGTGCCGGCGGTGCGCGAGTTCGAGGCGCGGTCGGGGTGCTTTGTGCGGACGGCTTGATGGGTTTTGTGTGGACCGCTTGAGCCTGGGCTGCGGGTGCGTCTTGGTCGGCTTGGCTTTTGTGCTCGCCCGCCCACCGCCGATGGCTCGACCCTTGCGGGATTCGGGCCTCGGGTGGGCGTGGTGGGGCCTGTGGGCCTTCCGACTTCCCGGTCGTCAGGTTTTCGGGCCGTTGTCAGGCCGCCAGAACGCCCAGGTCGGCGAGGGCCGATCTGGCGGCTCGGCGGCCGGAGGCCAGGGCGCCCTGGATAGAGCTGGAATCGCGATGGTCACCGCAGACGTACAGGCCGCCGATCAGCCGGACCGGGCGGCGGAAGTTGTGACCGGGCTCGACCACCGGGACGGCCCGCGCGATGTGACAGGTGGTCAGGTGCGCCCACTCACTGGTGGGCGTGTCGTATACGACGGCCAGCCGTTCGCGGACCCGGAGTTCGAGCTTGGTCGGCTCCGCACCGTCGTGGCCCAGGACGGTGGTGGCGATCAGGGCCCGCCGGTCCGGCGCGTACGTGGGCGCGACCTGGCTGACCACTGTGGTGTGGGTGAACGGGCTGCGGGCGTCGGCCTCCACGAGCAGTGACGCGTCGGGCCGGGGGGCGCCGCGGGCCACGTGATACAGCGTGGTCACCGGGTGGAACTCGGGCATCCGCAGACCCGGCAGCAGGGCCACCGCCGTGGTCGGATCGGTGGCCACGATCACCGCGCCGGCGCGGATCTCGCCCGCCACGTCGGTGAGTACCCGGTCGGCGGAAACGGACAACACCCGCACGCCGTGGCGCACCACGCCGGCGGGCAGCCCGGCCGCGAGTTGCGCCGGCACGGCCGCCATGCCGCGGGCGGGCAGTGCCACCCGGCCGCGCAGGAACGAACGCAGCATCAACTCGGCGAACCGGCTGGACGAACGCAGCGCGGGATCGTGCAACAGCATGGCCAGCAGCGGGCGCAGCGTACGCCGGGCCAGCTCGGGCGGCAGCGCTCGCATCGTCGGCGCGTCGGCGATAGCCACCTCGGGAGCGCCCATCACCCGGGCCACCGGAGCGGACGCGGTCCGGGCGAGCAACGCGGCCACCCGAGCACGGTCGGTGCCGTTGCCGTTGCGTAGCCCGCCGATCGCGTCCCGCACCCGGCGGACGTCGCCCACCCGATGGGTGCGGCCGTCCTCGTGGAGCAGTACACCCGCCTGGAAGGAGCGCAACCCGAGTGCGGCGACGTCCAGTTGCCGGCTCACCTGCGGCCACGAGGTGGTCAGCGACTGGAAGCCGTGATCGACCCGGAATCCGTCCACGAGATCGGTGCGTACCCGCCCACCGGGTCGCTCCGCGGCCTCCAGAACGGTCACCGGAACCCCCGCCGCCGCGACGCTCCGCGCCGCGCTCAAGCCGGCCAGACCGGCTCCCACCACGATCACCTCGGTTCGACGCACGTTGACCACGGTCGTCCTCCCGTCCCCCTGCCCACGGCCGCAGGCGCCGCGGAGTCGGTTTCGTCGCCTACTGGTCATACCCAGGGAAATCGCCGTAAGCGCCTCGTCACGCACGGGAGTTGACCCGGAGTGGACCGGGCGACGGCAGGTCGGCGATCGCACGCGGGTCGCCCACCGCCCGTGCGCGACGCGCGCCACGCGGGGCCGGGCGCGGGGACCGGGTGCTTCCGCATGCGCCGAAGCGGCGCGCGGGACCGCTGCTCACCCACTGCTGCCGCTGTCCGTGCCGGCGACCGGGGAGGCGGGGGCCGTTTCGTCGTCTCGACCCGACAGCCGGGCACCCTGGGTACCCCCATGAGGTATTTCCGCGCAACCTCTGGGCTTCGATACCCCCCTAGGGTATGTTCCTGATCGCTCGATACCCCCTATGCGTATCCACGGAGTGATCGCGATGCCCCGACCCCAGGCCCGACCCAACCCCGCCCCACGCCGGTGGTCCGCCCTCGCGCTCATCGCGCTCGCCCAGTTCATGGTCATCATGGCCCGGGAGGTCGGCGATGCCGCAGCGCTCACCGACGGCTTCTCCGCCGCCTTCCTCGGCGCCGCCGCGATCGCCGCCGCCGGCGCCCTGATCGCCGCCGTCACCCTGCGCAAGCCCACAGCCGCTCCGACCGCACCCGCGGCAACCCCGGCCACGACATCCGTCGACCGGCCCTCCGAGTCGCTTCCGACCACCTGACCCCGGCCCGCCTGCGAATGCACGACCGTCCGCGGGAGCCGCCGAGCCACCCGAGTCGGCGATCCCGCCGGCCGAACCCGTCCACAACGCACGGTGCCGCCCTCTCGACGAATCCGAGAGGGCGGCACCCGTTCATCCGCGTCCCGCACCCGCAGCCCCCGACGGGGCGGCGGAAATCCCACAGCACACCCCGGCCGGCGGCCGGGGGCGTTCAGCGCTTGACCGGCCCAGCGGGAATCGGGCCCGAGGTGGGCAGGTCGACGCCGCAGATCTTCTTCGCGGCCGCGAACGGATCGTTGGGGAAGCGGAAGGACGTCCGTGACACCGAGCCGGTGAGGTTCTTCGTGAAGCGGCTCCACGACATCGGCTCGCGCACCGAGTCCTGCAACTCCTTGATCTTGCCGCGGTTCTCGGTACCACAGGTCAGGGTGTAGCGGGCGGCCTGCACTCGGATCGGGTCGATCCCGGGCGGCAGTTCCGCGGCGGGATCCGCGAACTCCGCGAAGATCCACGCCGGATCGATCTCCTTCTCGTGCCCGGGCCGACCACGCGTGGTCAGTTCGACGTGCGCGGCCAGCGGATAGGAGAGGCCGAGGATGTCGACCGAGGTGCCGTCGAGCGGGGTGGCCGCGCCGTTCATCCCGAGCTGCGGCGAGACGGTCGCCATCCTGGTCGCCAGGTCGGCGCGCAGCGGGACCTCGTAGGTGCCCCCGCTCGAGAAGTAGACGACCACGTGCCGGTTGCCCTTCTTGGCCGACACGAGCGGCCCGGACAGACCCGGGTAGTGCTTGACGTACGCATCGGCGGTGACCGGGTTCTCGATCTCGAGCGCGTTCGTGTAGAAGCCGCGTTCGTCCGCGATGCCCCGGGGGCCGACGTCGTCGTAGGGGATCCGGAACGTGATGGCACACACGAGCGCCCACCCGACGAGCAGGGTTGCCGCCGGTACCGCCACCTTGCTCGCGGGCACCACCAGGATCGGGAGGAGCAGCATCAACAACCCCGGCAGCAACATCCGGCCGTGCATGAAGTCGCCGCCGACCCGGACGACGTACAGCAACATCGCGCCGCCGCACAGTACGGGCACGGCGTGCACGGTGATCCGCGTCCAGCCCTCCCGGTCGATGGCCTTCAGGTTGGGCCGCAGGGCGCCCGGACCGGACAACCGGGATCCGAGTACGACGGCCACGAACGCCGCCACCACCAACAGCGGAATCCACAGCTGGTACGGGTCGACCAGGTCACGGACGTAGCCCCAGCCGCGGGACCAGTCGGAGGCGGACGCCTCCTTCGTCACGGCGGGCAGGGGCAGCAGCACCCCGTAGTACCCCATCCGGAAGATCTCGTACCCGACCGGCGCGGCCAGCGCCGCGCCCAGCAGCCCGAGCACCTGCAGGGGGCGGGGACGCCGAATGACGGCGATGGCCAGCAGGAAGCCGACGGAGGCGATGCCCATGTCCGGACGGATCGTCGGGCCGAGCCCGGCGAGGAACGCGAGCACGTAGGCGACCCGACGACGCGCGTCGGTCGACATCCGTACCAGCAGCCACCAGCAGCACGCCGTCCACAGCGTGGTCAGGCCGGTCTCCAGACCGGAGGTGGCGAAGTCCCACACCGGCGGCAACGCGATCAACACGAGCACGCCGACCGGGACCAGGAAGGCGTCCCCGAACCCGGGCAGCCGCAGCCGCCTGGTCGCGTCCAGCGCGACGCCGTATCCGACGACGCTGCACAGCAACCCGAAGTACACGGCGAAGGGCGCCGCCTCCATGCCGGAGATCCAGGATCCCGCGACCAGGATCCACTGCCACAGGGTGCTGGTGGAGGACTCCGCCCGCTCGCCGAGGTTGAACACCGGGCCGTGCCCGGCGAGCACCTGGCGGGCGGGGCGGGTGAAGATCAGGCCGTCGTCGCTTATCCAGCGGCGTTGCCAGCCGAACGCACCCAGGACCAGCAGGGGCAGCGCGAGCATCGCGACGTTCCAGTACACGACGACACGCGGCCTGGGACCGGCCGACGCGCCGTCCTCGGTCGTCGGCCGTCTGCGCCCGGACAGCGCGGTCACAAGGCTCATGGTGAGCGGACTCCAGTCAAGGTGGCGGGATCGATGACGTCATCGGCCCCGGACGCCCGCCGCATCGGTGGCGCGCCAGTACAGGAATGTGGATGTGCCCGCGATCGGGCACGGGTCGAACGGCACGGATCACGCCGCTCGGGCATCGACCCCGGGGATTCTTCCAGAAGGTCCACGACAGCGGTTGCCCTTCAACACACGCGAAAGAACCCACGGATCGGGAAAAATTGGACAGGGGTTGTTCAACCTCACACTCGAACCCGCCGCCGAATGTGATCCGAAAGGTACCGGATCGATCACCGAACGTTATTATCCGACGAATCGGCGCGCGGCAAGTCCGGATATCCGCACTCATCGCGTCTTTCTCCTCGTCCCGCGCAAGGCGCCGTGCGTCCCCTTCGGCCCTGCGCCGCCCCGTACGAGCCCGTCGCGATACATCCCGTTTCCTCCCCCTGAAGAAGGAGAAGATCGCTCTCGGATGGCCCTACAGGGTGATCGGCGAAAGGGTGGGCTCTGGCAGACTTGAACTCATGGGGGGCATTCCGAGCCGAGAGACCATGCCGCCGTCGGGGCGACGGGTGACCGACGAAGCCGGACGGACAACCATGCAGCCAATCCCCACGAAGACCCGGTTGCGTGCCTATCTGAGCACGCCGCGTCGGCCGCGATTCGTGGTCGAACTCGCGTTGATCGCGTTGAGTTACTGGGTCTACTCACTCATCCGCAACGCGGTGCCCGAGCGGGAACATCTCGCCGTGGACCGCGCCAGGCAGCTGCTCGATCTCGAGAAGACGCTGCACATCGACTTCGAACACAGCGTCAACCACGCCGTCAACGGCGTCACCTGGTTGATCGTGTCGATGAACTACTACTACGCGACGCTGCACTTCGTGGTGACCATCGGCGTCCTGGTGTGGCTCTTCCACAGCCATCCCGGCCGCTACCGAGCCGTGCGCACGGTGCTGTTCCTGACCACCGGCCTGGCGCTGTTCGGCTATTTCCTCTTCGCCCTGGCCCCACCACGACTGCTGCCGGACGCGGGCTACATCGACACCGTCCTGGTTCACCACACGTGGGGCTCGATGGCGTCCGGGGACATGAAGAACGTCTCCAACCAGTACGCCGCGATGCCGTCGATGCACATCGGCTGGTCGACGTGGTGCGCGATGGCGATCGTGATGTTCGCGCGGCCGATGTGGGTCAAGGTGCTCGGGGTGCTGTACCCGATGGTGACCCTGTTGGTGATCGTGGCGACCGGCAACCACTTCGTGCTCGACGCGGTCGGCGGCTGGATCACCCTGGCCGCGGCCTTCGGCCTGCAGTGTCTGGTCAACGGGCGCTCCGCGTACCGCTTCCCGCAGTACCCGCCGGACGACCCGCGCGCCGCGACCGAGCCGAGGGATCGCCCCGCCGAGCCCGACCGCGCGCACGTGGGCGCGGCCGGCCGGGGTCGGCACGACGACGATGACGACAGCCGGCGCGAGCGGCCTCAGCGCGAGCCGGTCGAAGTCTCGTCCTCGCCGTAGAACACCCGCTCCACCACGACACGGGCGAGCCGGGTCACCCGCCGATAGTCCTCGATCAGGCTGCCGGTCTCGTCGGAAGGGTGGCCGAGCAGTCGGGCCACCCCGCCCAGCTCGCGCACATCGGTCGGGAAGCTGTCCGAGGACCGGCCGCGCACGATCATCACCGCGTTGCGCACCCGGGTGGCCTCGACCCACGCGTCGTCCAGGATCCGTGCGTCGTGCGCGTCGAGCAATCCCGCGTCCCGGGCCGCCGCGAGCCCCTGCCGGGTGCCGGTCACCCGCAGCGCGGGCACCGCGTCCGCGTGCCGCAGTTGCAACAGCTGGACCACCCATTCCACATCGGCGAGCCCGCCCCGCCCGAGCTTGGTGTGCAGGGTCGGGTCGGCGCCGCGCGGCAGCCGCTCGGACTCGATCCGGGCCTTCATCCGGCGGATCTCCCGCACCTGGGTGTCGTCGATCCCGCCCCACGGGTGGCGCAGCGGATCGACCATCGCCAGGAACCGCCGACCCAGGTCGGCGTCCCCGGAGGTGAAGTCGGCGCGCAGCAGCGCCTGGCTCTCCCACAGCTTGGACCAGCGCTCGTAGTAGGCCCGGTAGGACGCCAACGTGCGCACCAGCGGGCCCTGCCGCCCCTCGGGTCGCAGGTCGGCGTCGATCAACAGCGGCGGATCCGTGGACGGGATCTGCAACAGCCGGCGCACCTCGTTGCCCACCCACTGCGCCGCCTTGGTCGCGGCCTGCTCCTCGGCGCCCTCGCTCGGCTCGTGCACGAACATCACGTCCGCGTCGCTGCCGTAGCCCTGCTCGTAACCGCCGAACCGACCCATCGCGATGATCGCGATCCGGGTCGGGATCGGCCCCCGGGTGCGCTCGCACGCGTCGATCGCGGCCCGGAGCGCGCCGGTCAGCGTCGCCGCGTTGACATCGGTGAGCGCCTTGCCCGTGGCGTCCACGTCCAGCAGGCCCAGCACGTCTGCCGCGACGATCCGGAACAACTCGCGGCGACGCACGCTGCGCGCCGTCTGCACCGCGCTCTCCGGTCCCGGCGCACGCCCCACCGCGGCCAGGATCTCGGTCTCCAGCGCCGCCCGCGAGCGCGGCCGCAGCCCGTCCACGTCGCCCAGCATCGCCACCGCCTCGGGCGCCCGCAGCAACAGATCCGGCGCCAACCGTCCGGACGCGAGAACCCGGGCCATGTACTCGGCCGCCGCGCCCGACGAGCCCGCCCCCGAGTCACGCAGCAGCCGCAGATACCAGTGCGTGTTGCCCAGCGCTTCGGAGACCTGCCGGAAGGCGAGCAGCCCGGCGTCGGGGTCCGCCGAGTCGGCGAACCAGCTCAGCATCACCGGCAGCAGCGTGCGCTGGATCGAGGCGCGCCGGCTGACCCCGGAGGCGAGCGCCTCCAGGTGGCGCAGCGCGGCCGCCGGGTCGGCGTACCCCAGGGCCTCGAAGCGGGCCCGCGCGGCCTCCGGGGTCAGCCGCTGCTCGCCCGCCTTGAGCCGGGCGACCGCGTCCAGGAGCGGCCGATAGAACAACTTCTCGTGCAGTCGGCGAACCTCCACCGTCTGCTGCTTCCAGGCCTTCTCCAACTCGCCCACCGGGTTCGCGCGCATGCCCATCGAGCGGCCGATCCGGCGCAGTTCGCCCGGATCGGTCGGCATCAGGTGGGTGCGGCGCAGCCGGAAGAGCTGGATCCGGTGCTCCAACGTGCGCAGGAAGCGGTACGCGGCGTCCAGCGCGGCGCCGTCGTCGCGCCCCACGTAGCCGGCCGCGGACAGCGCGGCGAGCGCGTCCAGGGTGGAGCCGCTGCGCAGAGCCGGGTCGGACTTGCCGTGCACCAGTTGGAGGAGTTGGACCGCGAACTCGATGTCGCGCAGACCGCCGGGACCGAGTTTGACCTCGCGCTCCACCTCGCGCGCGGGGATGCTGTCCACGACTCGGCGGCGCATCGCCTGCACGTCGGCGACGAAGTTCTCCCGGCGGGCGGCGGTCCACACGAGCGGGGACACGCTGTCCAGGTACTTGCGGCCCAGCGCCGGGTCGCCGGCCACCGGGCGGGCCTTGAGCAGGGCCTGGAACTCCCAGGTCTTGGCCCAGCGTTCGTAGTAGGCGAGGTGGCTGGCCAGGGTGCGGGTGAGCGGGCCGTTGCGGCCCTCCGGGCGCAGGTTGGCGTCCACCTCCCAGATCGAGCCCTCGACGGTGGTCGCCGAGCAGGCCCGCATCAGCGCGCCGGCCAGCCGATTGGCCGCGGCGACCGCGACGCCCTCGGGCACGCCGGGGGGTGCCTCGGCGACGAAGACCACGTCCACGTCGCTGATGTAGTTGAGTTCGCGTCCGCCGCACTTGCCCATGCCGATCACCGCGAGTCGGCACTGTTCGGCCTCGGCCGGGTGTTCGCGCCGGACCAGGTCGAGCGCGGCGTCCAGGGTGGCGCCGGCCAGGTCGGCGAGTTCGGTGGCGACGGTCGGCTCGTCGGTGCTGCCGCACACGTCGCGAGCGGCGATCGAGAGCAGACAGCGCCGGTAGCCGATCCGCAGCGCGTCCAGCGCCGGGTCGCCGCGCAGGCCGGCGGTGGCGGTGGTGAGCACGGCGTGGAAGTAGGCCGGGGTGGGCCGGGCGTCCTGAACGTCGTAGGTGACCAGCGTGCGCCAGTCCTCGGGGTGGCGCGCGAGGTGGTCGCCCAATGCCGCGCTCACGCCCAAGACGCCCAGTATGCGGTCCCGGAAGGGCTTCGCCGAGGCGAGCGTGGACAACAGGACGGAGCGGTCGGCGGCGGCCTCGGCGAGCCGGACCAGGCCGAGCAGCGCGAGGTCGGGGTCGGCGGTGGCGGCGAGCGCGTCCAGGAAGAGCGAGTCGTCCCCGGCGCCGAGCAGTGCCGGATCGCGCAGATTGCGCGCGGCGGCCGCGACGTCCGTGAAGCCGAGCCGGACCAGGCGCCCGTCGGTGGCCGCCGGTTCGCGAGGCTGATCCACAGAGGTCACCGGCCGAGCGTATCCGGTGAAACGGCTGATCGATCAAGAACGGAACTGGGAATGTGGACGCGCCGCATGGGGCTCGCCGAGCCCCCCGACCGCGGCGAACTTGAATGCGGCGCGCCCTCGCCCGATGGCGGATGCCAGTTCCACTCTGCGAGCCGTCCGTCCCACGGCCCGAAGAGGCCTCCGTAGCGACGAGCTGCCATACGCCACCGTACGGGACGTCACCCTACGTTAGCGTAGGTGCCATGCGCAACGGTGTTCCCTCGGAGAGGGTGCAATCAGACGACGAACCGGAACGGTCCGCTCGCCCCGGCCGCCGTACCCTCAGCCGAGAGGACTGGGCTCGGGCGGCCCTGGAGGCGATGCGAGAAGGCGGCCTGGGCGCGGTCGCGGTGGAACCCCTCGCGGAAAGCCTCGGCACCACCAAGGGCAGCTTCTACTGGCACTTCAAGGATCGCGACTCGCTCATCCAGGCCGCCCTGGAGCGCTGGGTGGCCGAGTCCGAGGAGTTGATGGCCGCGGCCGAACGCATCGAGGATCCGGTCGAACGCGGCCGCCGACTCACCGAGTACGCGTTCACCGCGCCCAGCGGCGCGGACATCACCACCACACTGCTGATCCACGCCCAGCACCCGGTGGTGGGCCCGATCCTGGAGCAGGTCACCCGCCGCCGCCTGGAGTTCGGCGCCCGCCTCACCGAGGAACTCGGGCTGCCCGCCGACGCCGCCTACCGCCACGCGCTGACCGCGCTGACGATGACTGTCGGCATCGCGTTGATCCGCCGGGGCGCGCCGCAACTGCTGCCCCAGGGCGAGGACAAGGACGCCTACGTGCGTTACATCCTGGAACTGCTCGGCCCACCGATGACGTGAGCACCCGCGCCGCCCGACGACGAACGGCCCGGCCCCGGGTCGGGCCGTTCGTCGTCGCGCTCGGACGCCGGCGGCGGGTGCTCAGAGCACCGGCAGGTAGCGCTTCAGCTCGAAGGGGGTCACCTGCTGGCGGTACTCCTCCCACTCGTGCCGCTTGTTGCGCAGGAAGAACTCGAAGACGTGCTCGCCGAGGATCTCCGGCAGCAGTTCGCTGCGCTCCATCAGCGCGATCGCCTCGGCCAGGTTCTGCGGCAGCGGCGCGATGCCCAGCGCGCGGCGCTCGGCGTCGGTCAGCGCCCACACGTCGTCCTCGGCGCCGGCGGGCAGTTCGTAGCCCTCCTCGACGCCCTTGAGCCCGGCGCCGAGCAGCACCGCGTAGGCCAGGTAGGGGTTGCACGCCGAGTCGATCTGGCGCACCTCGATCCGGGTGGACTGCCCCTTGGTGGGCTTGTACATCGGCACCCGCACCAGTGCCGAGCGGTTGTTGTGACCCCAGCAGATGTACGAGGGGGCCTCGCCGCCCATGCCCGCGGTGCGCGCCGACGCGCCCCACAGCCGCTTGTACGAGTTGACCCACTGGTTCGTGATCGCGGCCATCTCGCCCGCGTGCATGAGCAGGCCCGCGATGAACGAACGGCCGACCTTGGAGAGTTGGTACTCGGCACCGGCCTCGTAGAACGCGTTGCGGTCGCCCTCGAACAGCGACAGGTGGGTGTGCATGCCCGAGCCCGGGTGCTCGGAGAACGGCTTGGGCATGAAGGACGCGTGCACGCCCTGCTCCAGCGCGACCTCCTTGACCACCAGGCGGAAGGTCATGATGTTGTCCGCCGTGCTCAGCGCGTCCGCGTAGCGCAGGTCGATCTCCTGTTGGCCCGGCGCGCCCTCGTGGTGGCTGAACTCGACCGAGATGCCCATGTTCTCGAGCATCGTGATCGCCTGCCGGCGAAAGTCCTGGCCGACCGGCTGCGGAGTGTGGTCGAAGTAGCCGCTGTGGTCCACCGGAGTCGGCGGGCGCCCGTCGACCGGCTTCTCCTTGAACAGGAAGAACTCGATCTCGGGGTGCGTGTAGAAGGTGAAGCCCTTCTCCGACGCCCGCTCCAGGGTGCGCTTGAGCACGTAGCGCGGATCCGCGAAGGACGGTGAGCCGTCGGGCATCAGGATGTCGCAGAACATCCGCGCGGTGCCGGGTGCCTCGGCCCGCCACGGCAGTATCTGGAACGTGGCCGGATCCGGCTTCGCCAACATGTCGGATTCGTGCACACGCGCGAATCCCTCGATCGCCGAGCCGTCGAACCCGATGCCCTCCGCGAAGGCCTGTTCCAGCTCGGCCGGAGCCACCGCGACCGACTTCAGGAAGCCGAGCACATCGGTGAACCACAGCCGCACGAACCGGATGTCGCGCTCCTCCAGGGTGCGGAGCACGAACTCCTGCTGCTTATCCATAATTCCCTATCCTTGCAGGTCGGACGGCCTGTGAGCGATCGGCAGGGGCACTGCGGGGCACACGAGTATCCCGCTCCAGGGTTTCGGGCACATTACGTACCCTTTGCGTTGCACCCCTGCTCGCGCACGGGTACCGCCGTGCTCGCGTGACTCCCGTGGTCCTGTACCCCGAGAACCGCTCCATGGGCGACCTGCGGGATACCTTCTTCGCGCGGCATCGCACCCTCCGGGGATTCCGTCGGGCGAGCCGTCGGGGCCCGGTGGTAACTGTGCCCAGGGTATCGCCCGAGTGCTTTACCGCCGAGCCCCGGGCCTGCTCGAACAAACGGCTTTCGTCCGCCGTTCGCCTGCGGTTTTCCGGCCGGCCGAGCGGCGGTCATCGCCCCCACGACCGGGTCCGTACGGCGCGGTGTCGACACTCGCACACTATTCGTCACTTTGACATCAAGAGCCGGGTACATTGAGTCGGGTGACCCGGATTCGCATCGCGCTCAGCCAGATCAACCCCACGGTCGGCGACCTCGACGGCAACGCCGAACTGATCCTCGGCCGCACCCGACAGGCCGCCGGCCGCGGCGCGTCGCTCGTGGCCTTCCCCGAGATGGCACTCACCGGTTACCCCGTCGAGGACCTGGCCCTGCGCTCGTCCTTCGTGCAGGCGTCCCGACTCGCGCTGGAGGCGCTCGCGGCCCGGTTGGCCGCCGAGGGTCTGGGCGAGGTCGCGGTCGTGGTGGGCCATCTGGACCGGTGCGGCGTGTCCACGCCGCGGTTGGGCCGCCCGGCCGGCGCCCCGCAGAACGCGGTCGCGGTGCTGCACGGCGGCCGGATCGTGGCCCGCTCGGCCAAGCACCACCTGCCCAACTACGGCGTCTTCGACGAGTATCGCTACTTCGTCCCGGGCGACCGGCTCCTGGTCGTCCGGGTCGGCGGGGTCGACATCGCGATCGCGGTCTGCGAGGACCTGTGGCAGGAGGGTGGCCCGGTGGCCGCCGCGCGCGCCGCGCGGGTGGGCCTGCTGCTGTCGATCAACGCTTCGCCGTACGAGGTCAGCAAGGACGACTCGCGCCTGGAACTGGTCCGCCGCCGCGCCCGCGAGGCCGAGTGCGCGCTCGCCTACGTCAACGCCTTCGGCGGCCAGGACGAACTGGTCTTCGACGGCGACTCGCTGATCGTGGACGCCGAGGGGCGGGTGCTCTCGCGCGCGGCGCAGTTCCGCGAGGAGTTGCTGATCGCCGATCTGGACCTGCCCGAGCGCACCGTCGACGACAGCGTGTACAGCGCGGGCGACGTGGTGGCCGACGGCCTGACCATCCAACAGGTGATCGTCACCGAGCACGCCGCGCCGGTGCCCGCGCCCGCCGTCGAGCCCTCGATCGCGCCCGCCCTGTCGGACGACGCGGAGATCTACGGCGCGCTGGTCCTCGGGCTGCGCGACTACGTGGCCAAGAACGGCTTCCAGTCGGTGCTGCTGGGCCTGTCCGGGGGAATCGACTCGGCCCTGGTCGCGGCGATCGCAGCGGACGCGGTGGGCGGCGCCAACGTGTACGGCGTCTCGATGCCGAGCAGCTACTCCTCCGAGCACTCCAAGGACGACGCGGCCGACACCGCCGAGCGGATCGGGCTCGACTATCGCCAGGTGCCGATCGCGCCGATGGTGGACGCCTACCTGGGTGCGCTCGGGCTGACCGGTCTGGCCGAGGAGAACCTCCAGGCCAGGGTGCGCGGCACCACCTTGATGGGCCTGTCCAACCAGGAGGGCCACCTGGTCCTGGCCACCGGCAACAAGAGCGAGCTGGCCTGCGGATACTCCACGCTGTACGGCGACGCGGTGGGCGGTTTCGCACCGATCAAGGACGTACCCAAGACGGTGGTGTGGCGGTTGTCGCGCTGGCGCAACGCGGAGGCCGAGCGGCGCGGCGAAGTGGCACCGATCCCGGTGAACTCGATCACCAAGCCGCCGAGCGCCGAGTTGCGCCCGGGCCAGGTCGACTCCGACTCGTTGCCGCCGTACGAACTGCTCGACGACATCCTGGACGACTACGTCGAGCGGGACATCGGTCGCGACGCGATCGTGGCCGCGGGCTTCGAACCGGCGATGGTGGACCGCATCCTCAAGCTGGTGGACACCGCCGAGTACAAGCGTCGGCAGTATCCGCCGGGCACCAAGATCTCGCTCAAGGCGTTCGGCCGGGACCGGCGGCTGCCGATCACCAACCGGTGGCGCGAGGGCGGCTGAACACGGCCCGGACCTGCGGCCGGGCGTACACCGGGCATACGAAAGGGCCCGACCGATGGTCGGGCCCTTTCGCGCGTCGGCTCAGCGCAGTCGCAGGTCCGCCAGGACCGGCATGTGGTCGCTCGGCGTGCTGCCCAGCACCTTGGCGTCCGCGGCGGCCATCCCGCGGTACATGATGTGGTCGATCGCGGCCATCGGGAACGACTCGGGCCAGGTGTAGCCCATCCCGGTGCCCGCCGCGTCCTGCGCGTCCCGCAGATAGCGGGTGACCGGCTGCAGCGCGCGGTCGTCGGTGGTCCCGTTCAGGTCACCGGCCAGCACCACGTGCGGCGCCGTCTCGACCGCGAGCGACTGGGCCAGTCGGTCGATCGTGTGGTTGCGGTCGCCGACCGTGAAGCCGCTCGCGCCGAAGCGCACCGACGCCAGGTGCACGGCGTAGAACGCGACGTCGCCCTTGGGCGTCTTGATCAAGGTGCGCAGCGCGCGGGTGAAGCCCATCCCGACGTCGACCGCCTCGGCCTTGCTCATCGGGAAGTCGGCCGTGGTCCACACCGCGACCGTACCCTCGTGCTGCACGTTCGGGTACCGGTCCTTGAGCACCGTGTTGTACAGCTTCCAGGCGCCCTCGGGCAGTTCCTCCAGCGCGATCACGTCCGCGTTCGCGCCCAGCAGCGAGCGGGCGGTGCGGGCCGGGTCCGGGTTGCCCGCGTTCACGTTGTGGCTGACCACCCGCAGATCGTGCGGGCCGCCGCCGCGACCGGGCATGAAGAATCCGCCGAACATGGTCACCCAGACCAGGATCGGCAGCATGGTCGCGGCGACCGCGGTCCACGAGCGACGGATCGCCGCGCAGGCCAGCAGCACCGGGACGACCAGACCCGCCCAGGGCAGGAAGGTCTCCACGAAGCTGCCCCAGTTGCCCGGGGTGTTGGGCACCAGCCGGTGGAAGGCGAGCGGGAGGGTGGCCGGCACCGCGAACACCGCGATCACCCGGCCGCGACGCCACGGCGGGGTGCGCCAGACACGGACCGCGTCCTCCCGGATCCGCTGCCACGACCATCGTGACCCGCGCCGCGGACTCCCGTCGCCGGCCGGTTGCGGCTCGGCTCCGGTATCCGTCGTGGTGGGCCACGTCATGCTGCCTCCTGAAGTCCCAGGTTCGAGTCCCGGCTGTGTCCACGTCAACGTACGAACAAAACGTCGCCTACGTCGAAACGGACGCCGGAAAGCGACCGATAGGTTCCCTATGGCTCAGGAACGAGCGCGAATCCCGCCGAGCAGCGCGTCCGCGATCTGGCCCGGCAGCTCCGGCTCCAGGCTTGCGTTCTCCCGTACCAGCTTGCGCACCAGTATGGGCCCCGTAACCAGGTCCATCAGGACCTCCATCGGCAGGTCGGCCCGCAGCTCGCCGGAATCCACCCCGCGCTGCAGCAGGCCGCGCAGGATCGCCCGGCGCTTCTCCACGACCACCTCGTGATAGCGCCGGTACAACTCGGGATGGCTGCGCATCTCGCCGGTGAGCATCCCCATCAGTCCGTCGCCGCGCTTGTCGACGGCCTGCAGGCGCATGTGCTCCAGGACCAGGACCAAGTCCTCGCGCAGCGACCGACCCTTGAGTACCGCCGGCATCGCCTCGGCGGCCTCCACCGCCGCGACGATCAGCGCCTCCTTGCCGGGCCAGCGGCGATAGATGGTGGCCTTGCCCACCCCCGCCTCCTGGGCCACCGCCTCGACGGAGATGGCGGCGATGCTGCGGTGCTCGTCGAGTAGGCGCAGCGTCGCGTGCAGGATCGCCCGTTCGGCCTCCTCGCTGCGCGGCCGGCCCCGGCGCGGCTTGTCCGCCGCGCCGGGGTCGGTCATCGGGTCGACCGGGGATTCGGCCGGGGATTCGGCCGGGGATTCGGCCGGGGATTCGGCCGGGGATTCGACCGGGGATTCGACCGGGGATTCGACCGGGGATTCGACCGGGGATTCGACCGGGGATTCGACCGGGGATTCGACCGGGGATTCGGCCGGGGATTCGGCCGCTGATGCGGATGTCGCAGGCTGCATGTCAGACCTTCGCGGAGCGCTGTTCCTCTGCGGACGCTTCGACTCGGTCCGCTTCGGAGGCAGTCTGCCCGGCGTCGCGGCGCGGCATCCACAGGAACACCACGACCGCCCCGATCAGACCCACCACGGCGGATCCGGTGGAGGCCGCGTGCATGGCCTCGATGAAACCGTCCTTGGCCGGGTCCACGAGCGCCGCGCCCTTGTCGCCGAGTCGGCCGGCCACCGCGAGCGTGGCCTCGACCGAGTCGCCGGCCGGGCCCTTGGGCACGTTCGGCGGGAGCTTGTCCAGGTCGCCGGAGATCCGGTCCCGGTAGACCGAGGACAACACCGAGCCCAGGATCGCCACGCCGAGCGCGCCGCCGACCTGGCGCACCGTGTTGCTGACCGCGGAGCCGGCGCCGGCCTTCTCGCGCGGCAGCGAGGACATGATCGAGTTGGTGGCCGGCGGCATCACGTGGGCCATGCCGGCGCCCTGGAAGAAGAACACCACGCACAGGATCCAGATCGGCGAGGTGCGGTCCATCCACAGGAAGGACAGGAAGCTCAGGCCGACCACGAGCATGCCGCCGGTGGTGACCGCGCGCACGCCGAACCGCTTGACCATCCCCGAACTGCGCGCCGAGAACATCAGCTGCGCGATCGCCAGCGGAAGCAGCAGCAGACCGGTCTGCAGCGGGGTGTAGCCGCGCACGCTCTGTAGGTAGAAGGCCATGAAGAAGGTCACGCCCATGAGCGCGAAGAACACCAGGCCGATCGCTCCGGCCGCGGCGGAGAAGGCCGGGTCGCGGAAGAACTTGACGTCCAGGGCCGGGTGGTCGCTGCGCTTTTCGAACCACACGAAGAAGCCGAGGATGAGCAGGCCGAGCACGATGGTGCCGAGCACCTCCACGCTGCCCCAGCCCGCGTCGCCGCCGCGGATGATGCCGTAGACCAGCGAGACCAGTCCCGCGATGGACAGCGCGACGCCGATCGGGTCGAGCCGGCCGGGCCTGGGATCGCGCGAGTCCGGCACCAGGAGCAGCATCGCGACGATGCCGACCAGCACGATCGGGACGTTGATCAGGAAGACCGAGCCCCACCAGAAGTGATCGAGCAGCACACCGCCGGTGATCGGGCCGATCGCGATCGCCAGACCGACCGCGCCGGACCAGATGCCGATCGCCTTGGCCCGCTCCTGCGGTTCGAACACGTTGCTGATGATGGACAGCGTGGCCGGCATCACGAACGCGCCGCCGAAGCCCATCACCGCGCGGGCGGCGATCAGTTGCCCGGGGCTTTGCGAGTAGGCCGAGAGCAGCGACGCGAGGCCGAAGACCACCATGCCGAACAGGAGGGTGCGCTTGCGACCGAAGCGATCGCCCAGGATGCCGGCGGTGAACAGCAGGCCGGCGAACACCAGGGTGTAGGAGTTGATCGACCACTGGAGCTCGCTCTGGGTGGCGCCCAGGCCCTTCTCCGGGTCGGCGATCGTCTTGATCGCGACATTGAGGATCGAGTTGTCGAGGACGACGACCAGCAGGCTGATCACCAGGACGCCGAGGATGGCCCAGCGGCGGCGATGTATGTGCTCGTCGACCGTGCGCACAGGGGGAACGTTCGCTGAAGTCACGGGTGAAGCTCGATTCGTCAAACACGTGGGACCTGTATGGGATGCCTTACAGACTAGGGCCGATTTACGAAACGAGACCGTCTCGTATTGCAAAGCCTCGGCAAATGCCGGCCCGGTCGATCGCGCGGAATCCGGCGCTCGACTCCCCTGTTGTCCTGTTACGGCGCGTGTCACCATGGCGTTGTCCGGGGACGCCGTCCGAGCGCCTCGAGTCGGGAGAACACCATGTCCAGCAACAACTCCGCGCAGTCGTCAGCCGCTTCGGCCGAGGGTCCGGGACTGACTCTGTACGGCGGCGAGGGCACCGGGCGCCGGGTCACCGTGCGCGACCTCGCCCGCGCGAAGCGAGCCGGCGAGCGCTGGCCGATGCTCACCGCGTACGACGCGACGATCGCCTCCGTATTCGACGACGCGGGCATCCCGGTGCTCCTGGTCGGCGACTCGGCGGGCAACAACCATCTCGGCTACGAGAACACCGTGCCCGTCACCCTGGACCAATTGGTGATGCTCACCGGTGCGGTCGTGCGCGGCACCAAGCGTGCGCTGATCGTGGCCGACCTGCCGTTCGGCTCGTACCAGGAATCCCCCGAGCAGGCCCTGCGCAACGGCGTGCGGCTGCTCAAGGAGGCCGGCGCCGGCGCGGTCAAGCTGGAGGGCGGGCAACGCTCCGCGCGCCAGGTCGAGGCGCTGGTCGCCGCGGGCGTGCCGGTGATGGCCCACCTCGGGCTCACCCCGCAGTCGGTGCACGCCTTCGGCGGCTACCGGGTGCAGGGCCGGGACGCGGAGAGCGCCGAGCAGTTGATCGCGGACGCCAAGACGATGCAGGCCGCGGGCGCGTTCGCGCTGGTCCTGGAGTGTGTGCCGGAGGAACTGGCCGCGCGGGTGACCGACCTGCTGGAGATACCCACCGTCGGCATCGGCGCGGGCGTGCAGTGTGACGCCCAGGTGCTGGTGTGGACCGACATGGCCGGCATGAACACCGGCCACACGGCCAAGTTTGTCAAGCAGTACGCCGACCTGCGTGCCGCTCTCGGCGACGCGGCGAAGGCGTTCGCGGGCGAAGTGGTCGGCGGCGTCTACCCGGGTCCGGAGCACACGTTCCACTGAGTGCCCAAAGGGGCCGTACGATCGAACGGCCGTACGGCCCTTTCCCGCACCTGGAGCAGTTCGTGACGCACCCCTACGGAGATTTCGGTCGCCGCCCCGCGGCCGGCTCGCTGCGCCACGTGCGGCCGAGTCCGATCTTCCTCGCGATCGTCGCGGTCTGCGCCGCCTCGACCTGGTACACGTGGCACGACGACGGCTCCTCGGAGTCGGCCACCCGTACCGGGGTTTTCCTACTGGTGATGTCGGGCTGGCTGGTGTCGCTGTGCCTGCACGAGTTCGCGCACGCGTTCGCCGCGCTGCGCTCGGGTGACAACAGCGTGGTGGGCAAGGGCTACCTGACCCTGGACCCGCTCAAGTACAGCGATCCGCTGCTGTCCTTCATCCTGCCGACGATCTTCGTGTTGCTCGGCGGCATCCCGCTCAGCGGCGGTGCGGTCTACCTGGACCGCTCGGCGATTCGCGGCCGGGCCCGCAACAGCCTGGTGTCGGCGGTCGGACCGCTGACCAACGCGGCACTGGCGATCGCCCTCGCACTGCTGCTGTCCTCCGGCGCGGTGGACGGCGCGAGCCCGACCTTCACCGCCGCGTTCTCGTTCCTGATCCAGCTCCAGGTGATCGCGGCGGTGCTCAACCTGCTGCCGGTGCCCGGTCTGGACGGCTACGGGGTGATCGAGCCCTGGCTGCCCTACGACTTCCGCCGGGCGATCGCACCGTACGCGCCCTACGCGATCCTGTTCCTGTTCGCGCTGCTGTGGTCGCCGTCGGTCAACGGCTGGTTCTACGACGTGATCGACCACATCACCGACGCGCTGGACGTGTCGCCGTTCCTGGCGGCCGACGGCTACCGGCTGTTCCGCTTCTGGTCCTGAGGGTGCGCGCGGCGCCTCCCGTCCCGGGCGCGCCGCCACATCCGGGTGAGCGGACCCCGGCCACGCCGGGGCCGGGTCTCGTCCGGCGTCAGGCGGTGCTCCGGGATCTCGTAGCGGTGCAGATAGCTGCCCACGAAGGCTTGCCCGGTGGCCGCGATCGGGATCGCGATCAGCGCGCCCACCGCGCCGAGCAGCGCGGCGCCGCCGATCACCGCGCCGAACGCGACCGCCGGGTGGATCTCCACCGTGCGCGCGGTGATCCGCGGATGCAGCAGGTAGTTCTCGAACTGCTGGTAGGCGGTGGCGAACAGCACCACCCACACCGCGGTCACCGGGCTCACCGTCAGCGCGATCAGCGCGGGCAGCACGATGGCGATGTAGGTGCCCACGGTCGGCACGAACTGCGAGATCAGCCCGACCCACAGCGCGAGCGGGACCGCGTACGGCAGGCCGAGCACCAGGAAGGCGACATAGTGCGCGAACGCCGAGATCAGCGCGAGCGCCGCGCGCGAGTACAGATACCCGCCGGTCTTGTCGATCGCGATCTCCCACCCGCGTAGCACCTCGGCCTGCCGCTCCGGCGGCAGCAGGGAGCACACCGCGCGGCGCATCCGCGGGCCCTCGGCGGTGAAGTAGAAGGTGAACAGCGCGATGGTGAACAACTCGAACAGGCCCGCCGCGATCTTGGCGGACAGGCCCAGCGCGTTGTTCGCCACCCGCTCGGCGTAGCCCTGGACGGTGCCGGAGTCCTTGAAGACGTTGCCCTGGATCTTCTCCACGGTCAGATCGGTGCCGAACGTGCGATTGACCCACGCGACCAGGTCGTCGAGGTAGTCGGGCAGGTGGTGCGCGAACGCGACCACCTGGTCCACCAGCAGCGAGCCCACCACCGCCAGGAAACCGGCGCAGGCCAGGAAGACCACCACGAACGCCAGGCCGGTGGCCGCCCCGCGCCGCATCCCGCGCCGGGCCATCCGGTCCACGGCCGGCTCGAAGGCCAGCGCGAGGAAGAAGGCCAGCAGCAGGTCGATCAGCAGCGAGCGCAGATGGGCCAGCGTCCAGCCGAGCAGCCGAAAGCCCGCGGTCATCGCCAGGATCAGGAACACGGCCCGCGGCAACCACGACGGCATCCGATCGCCCGAGGCGACCCGCGCGGCGGGTGTGTCGGGTGTGGTCACATGGGCTCCCTGTGCTCTCCCGCACCACTGTGTCGCGATGCATGTGGAATGACAGGAAGAGACTAGAGCGTCACGCTATGTCCGCTTGGGTGTGTCGGCGAGTGCCCCGGTGGTGCCCGGGTGATGCGGCAGGCCGGATCAGGCCCGCTTGGTCGTCGGCAGGTCCATCGAGACGCACACGCCGCGCCAGACGTCCTTGGCCTCGACGCCCGCGGCCAAGGCCTCGTGCACGGTCCGCCCGCCCAGCTCGGACATCACGTGGTCGCGGGCGAAGGACTCGGCGTACGAGTCGCCGAAGTGGGCGCGCATGCGTCGCCAGAAGTCGGTGAGTCCCATGCGACCAGTATCCCGGTAGCGCCGACTCGCCGGTCGCCCGCTCGGCGCCGAGCACGAATGTCGGAGCCACGCGGCACCATGGGGAGTTATGCCACACGACGACCCCGCCTCGTTTCCGGCCGGCTTCTCCTCCGCCACCCGGGAGTGGTTCACCGGCGCCTTCCACGCGCCGACCCGGGCCCAGGAGGGTGCCTGGCGAGCCATCGCCGAGGGCAAGGACGCGCTGGTGGTCGCGCCGACGGGGTCCGGCAAGACGCTCGCGGCGTTCCTGTCCGCGCTGGACCGGCTCGCCGCCGAACCGGTGCCGGCCGATCCGCGCCGGCGCTGTCGGGTGTTGTACATCTCGCCGCTCAAGGCGCTCGCGGTCGACGTCGAGCGCAACCTGCGCAGCCCGCTCACCGGTATCCGGCAGGCGTCCGTGCGGCTGGGCCTGCCCGAGCCCGAGGTCACCGTGGGCGTGCGCTCCGGCGACACCCCGGCGGCCGATCGACGCCGCTTCGCCACGAAGCCGCCGGACATCCTGATCACCACGCCCGAGTCGCTTTTCCTGATCCTCACCTCACAGGCCCGCGAGGCGCTGCGCGGGGTGGACACGGTGATCGTGGACGAGGTGCACGCGGTCGCCGGCACCAAGCGCGGCGCGCACCTGGCGCTGAGCCTGGAGCGGCTGGACGAACTCCTGGAACGCCCCGCGCGCCGGATCGGCCTGTCCGCGACCGTGCGCCCGGTCGAGGAGGTGGCCCGATGGATGCGCTCGACCGGCGACGTGCACGTGGTCCAGCCGCAGGCCACCAAGACGTTCGAGCTCTCGGTCGTGGTCCCGGTCGAGGACATGGGCGAACTCGGCTCCGGCAGCGGCGACTTCGACGAGGCCGGCAACGAGCGCAAGACCTCGGTGTGGCCGCACGTCGAGGAACGCATCGTCGACCTGATCCAGGCCCACCGCTCGACCATCGTGTTCGCCAACTCGCGGCGCCTGGCCGAGCGGCTGTGCGGCCGGCTGAACGAGATCGCCTACGAGCGGGCCACCGGTGAGGAACTGCCCAAGGACTCGTCACCGGCCGAGCTGATGGCGCAGGCGGGCAGCAATCGTGGTGCCCCCGCGCTGCTCGCACGCGCCCACCACGGCTCGGTGTCCAAGGAGCAGCGGGCCCAGGTGGAGGAGGACCTCAAGGCGGGTCGCCTGCCCGCCGTGGTGGCCACCTCCAGCCTGGAACTGGGCATCGACATGGGTGCCGTGGACCTGGTCGTCCAGGTCGAGTCGCCGCCCTCGGTGGCCTCCGGCCTGCAACGGGTGGGCCGGGCCGGGCACCAGGTCGGCGCGATCTCGCGAGGCGTGATCTTCCCCAAGTTCCGCGGCGACCTGGTGCAGACCGCGGTGGTCACCGAGCGCATGCGCGAGGGCGCGATCGAGTCGGTGCGCGGGCCGCGCAACCCGCTGGACGTGCTCGCCCAGCAGATCGTCTCGATGGTGTCGATCGAGGACCGCGACGTGGACGCGCTGCTCGCGCTGATCCGCCGGGCCGCGCCGTTCACCGCGCTGCCCGCCTCGGCCTACGAGGCGACCCTGGACATGCTCGCGGGCCGCTATCCCTCGGACGCGTTCGCCGAACTGCGC
The DNA here is from genome assembly GCF_040605455.1 of Embleya sp. NPDC005575. Classification (NCBI taxonomy): domain Bacteria; kingdom Bacillati; phylum Actinomycetota; class Actinomycetes; order Kitasatosporales; family Streptomycetaceae; genus Embleya; species Embleya sp. NPDC005575. The sequence goes on from NZ_JBEXCV010000073.1 coordinate 37,022, forward strand.
CCGCGCATCGTGTGGGACCGGGTGGGCGGCGTGCTCTCCGCCCGCCCGGGCGCCCAGCGCCTGGCGGTCACCTCCGGCGGCACCATCCCCGACCGCGGCCTGTTCGGCGTGTTCCTGGTGTCCGGCGACGCGAAATCGCGGGTCGGCGAGCTGGACGAGGAGATGGTCTACGAGTCGCGCGTGGGCGATGTGTTCACGCTGGGCACCTCGTCGTGGCGGATCGAGGACATCACCCACGACAAGGTGCTGGTCTCGCCCGCCCCCGGGGTGCCGGGCAAGCTGCCGTTCTGGCACGGCGACGCGCTGGGGCGGCCGGTGGAACTGGGCCGCGCGCTCGGCGCCTTCGTTCGCGAGGTGGGCGCTCTGCCGGCGAAGCGGGCGCGCGAGCGGGTGGCCGCCGCGGGTCTGGATCCGTGGGCGGTGGACAACCTGCTGGGCTACCTGGGCGAGCAGCGCGAGGCGTGCGGCCACATCCCGGACGACCGCACGATCGTGGTCGAGCGCTTTCGCGACGAGCTGGGCGACTGGCGGGTGGTGGTGCACTCGCCGTTCGGTGCCCAGGTGCACGCGCCGTGGGCGCTGGCCATCTCGGCCCGGCTGCGCGAGCGCACCGGTCTGGACGTGCAGACCATGCACGGCGACGACGGGATCGTGCTGCGGCTGCCGGACTCGGGCGACCCGTTCGGCGAGGCGCCCGACGACCTCGCGGCCGGTGCGCTGCCACCGGACTTCGCGGTGTTCGAGGAGGCCGAGGTGGAGCCGCTGGTGACCGCCGAGGTGGGCGGCTCGGCGCTGTTCGCGTCCCGCTTCCGCGAGTGCGCGGCCCGGGCACTGCTGCTACCGCGCCGGATGCCGGGTCGCCGTACCCCGCTGTGGCAGCAGCGCCAACGCTCGGCCCAACTGCTCGCGGTGGCCAGTGAGTACGGCTCGTTCCCGATCGTCCTGGAGACGATGCGCGAGTGCCTCCAGGACGTGTTCGACGTGCCCGGGTTGACCGGACTGATGCGCGACATCGCCACCCGCGCGGTGCGCATCGTCGAGGTCACCACGACCGAGCCGTCGCCGTTCGCCCGCTCGCTGCTGTTCGGCTACGTAGCGCAGTTTATGTACGAGGGCGACTCGCCGCTCGCGGAACGGCGTGCGGCGGCGCTCGCGCTGGACTCGCGGCTGTTGGCCGAGTTGCTCGGCCAGGCCGAATTGCGCGAACTGCTCGACCCGGAGGTGCTGGCGCGCACCGAGGCCGAGTTGCAGCGGCTCGCCGAGGACCGTCGGGTGCGCGACGCCGAGGGGGTCGCGGACCTGTTGCGGCTGCTCGGGCCGCTGACCGCGGCCGAGGTCGCGGCGCGCTCCACGGACGCGTTCGAGGCCGGTTGGCTGACCGGCCTGGAGGACTCCCGCCGGGCGATCCGGGTGCGGATCGCGGGCGAGGAGCGCTGGGCGGGCATCGAGGACGCCGGCCGGCTGCGCGACGCGCTGGGCACACCCCTGCCGGTCGGCGTGCCCGAGGCGTTCACCGAACCCGTCAAGGACCCGCTGGGCGATCTGCTGGCCCGGCACGCGCGCACGCACGGGCCGTTTCGGGCGGGCGAGGCCGCCGCCCGGTTCGGCCTGGGGGTCGCGGTGACCACGGGCACGCTGGAGCGGCTGGCCGCGGGCGGACAGGTGGTCTCCGGCGAGTTCCGCCCGGGCGGCTCCGGTCTGGAATGGTGCGGCGCGGAGGTGCTGCGGATGTTGCGCCGGCGCTCGCTGGCGGCGCTGCGGCACGAGGTGGAGCCGGTGCCGCCGGTCGCGCTGGCCCGGTTCCTGACCGTGTGGCAGGGCGTGGGTGCGAGCGGAGTGCGCGGCCCGGACGGTCTGATCCGGGTGATCGAACAGCTCCAGGGCGCGAGCGTGCCGGCCTCCGCGCTGGAGAAGCTGGTGCTGCCCTCACGGGTGGTCGACTACCGCCCCGCGATGCTGGACGAGCTGTGTGCGGCCGGTGAGGTGGTGTGGGCCGGACACGGCGCGCTGCCCGGCAAGGACGGTTGGCTCTCGCTCTATCTCGCGGATGCCGCGCCCTACCTGCTCCCGCCGCCGGTGCCGCTGGAGACGACATCGCTGCACACCGCGATCCTGACCGCGTTGACGGGCGGCTACGCATTGTTCTTCCGGCAGCTGACCGAGCGGCTGGAGCTGCCGACGCCGGCGTCCGAGGCGGCGATCGCCGAGGCGCTGTGGGACCTGGTGTGGTCCGGGCGGGTCACCGGCGACACGCTCACCCCGCTGCGCGCGCTGCTCGGCTCGGGCCGCACGTCCGGCTCGACCGCGCACCGGGCCCGGCGGACGACCCCACGCGGGCGGTACGCGGGGCTGAGCCGGGGGCGGCCGGTGGCGCCCGGTCGCGGCGGGCCGCCGACCGTGGCTGGTCGCTGGTCGCTGGCTCCCGCGCCCGAGCCCGACCCGACCCGGCGGGCCCACGCGCTGGCCGAGACGCTCCTGGACCGGCACGGCGTGGTCACCCGCGGCGCGGTGGTCGCCGAGGGCAGCCCCGGTGGCTTCGCCGCGGCCTACAAGGTGCTGAGCGTGTTCGAGGACGGCGGCCGGGTCCGCCGGGGCTACTTCGTCGAGGGTTTGGGCGCCGCCCAGTTCGCCGCCGACGGCGCGGTGGACCGGCTGCGCGCGTTGCAGGGTGCGAGCGAGCGCCGTGAGCCGCACGAGGTGCCCGGCGCGGTGGTGCTGGCCGCCGCCGACCCGGCCAACCCGTACGGCGCCGCGCTGGCGTGGCCGGACCGGCCCGGGGAGAGCGCGGGTGGTCATCGGCCGGGTCGCAAGGCCGGTGCGCTCGTCATCCTGCTCGACGGCGAGCCGATCCTGTACATCGAACGCGGCGGACGCACGCTGTTGTCCTGGACCGACGACCCGGACCGAGTCGGCCCGGCGGCCGAGGCGCTGGCCGCCGCGGTGCGCGCGGGCGCGCTGGGCAAGCTGACCGTGGAGAAGGCCGACGGCGCCGAGGTGCTGACATCTTCGCTGGGCAAGGCCCTGGAAGCGGCCGGGTTCCACGCCACCCCCAGGGGGCTGCGCCTCCGAGGGTGACACCGTTTCGTTACACGAGCGCCCGGTCCGCGAAACACCCCGGTCATGTACGTCGCGCAGGATCGTGGTCACGGAAGGCGACGCCGGGAGCGATCCCGGCGGAGTCGACCGGCACCATCCGCCCGTGGCGACCCTGCACGCGTCACGGTCGGAAGTACATGGATCCGGCGTCGCGAACGTGTTCCTGGCCGCGCGCTCGCGACGTCGGTCCCTGTGCCGCTGTACCTGTGGCGCCGCGACCCCCGGGGTTCGGCCGCACCGACGGGTCCGGGGGGACTCGGAGGGCCGGCCCCGGGCTCGGTCCCCGCCTCGGGACGACGGGCACCCGGGACAATGGGGGAATGCCCGAAGGCGACAGCGTGTATCAGGCGGCGCGCCGGCTGCGTGCGGCCCTGGTGGACCGCCCGCTGACCGTGACCGACTTCCGCGTGCCCGGGCTGGCGACCGTGGATCTGACCGGGCGCTCGGTACTGGCGGTGCTCCCGCGCGGCAAACATCTGCTGACCCGGTTCGAGGGCGACCTGACGCTGCACACGCATCTGCGGATGGACGGCACGTGGGAGATCCATCGCACCGGCACGCGCCCGCTCCCCCGCCCCTGGCACGCGATCCGACTGGTGCTGGCCAACGCGACGCAGACCGCCGTCGGGATGCGCATGCCCGTGGTGGAACTGCTGCGCACCGCCGACGAGTCGACCGTGGTCGGCCACCTGGGGCCGGATCTGCTCGGCCCGGACTGGGATCCGGCCGAGGCCGCCCGCCGCCTGAGCGGCCGCCCGGACCGGCCGATCGGCGAGGCGCTGCTGGACCAGCGCAACCTGGCCGGGATCGGCAACGTGTACCGGGCGGAATTGTGCTTCCTGCGCGGCGTCGCCCCCTGGACCCCGGTGGCCGCGGCCGGCGATCCGCACGCGTGGGTGACCCTGGCGCACCGTCTCCTGGACGCCAACCGCGACCGGGTCGGGCACATCACCACGGGCGATACCCGGCCGGGTCGGCGGCACTGGGTCTACGGGCGCGCCGGTCGCCCGTGCGCGCGTTGCGGCAGCTTGATCCGGCGCGCCGATCGGGGTGACCCGCCACGTGTGACGTTCTGGTGCCCGCGCTGCCAGCCGTCACCCGATGGGAGTACACCCGGTGACCGACGGCCGGGCGGTTCGTCGTATAGGGCATGACCCCGTCCCGGATCGTGCCCGCTCTGGTGTTGCCCGTCCTGTTGTTGGCCTCGGCCGGCTGCACCAGGGCAACTCCGGCGGACCGCTGATCTCTCCGGGCGGCAAGGTCGCCGG
>NZ_JBEXCV010000074.1:0-41346 GCF_040605455.1 Embleya sp. NPDC005575
GGTGTCGCGCAGCAGCACCATGCCCGCCGCGGCGGCCTCGCGCAGCAGGGCCGCGGAGTCCGGCGCCGGGCGCGCGGGCGTGGGCGGCACGATCGCGGTGAGCGCGCCGACCCGGGCCGCGAGCAGCAGCAGCCGGCGCACCTTGCGCTCCACCGCCTCCTCCGGGACCAGGCCCGCGCGTACCGCGGCCACCAGCGCCGCGCCCCACGGCCGATCCGGCCCCGGACCCGGCATCGCCAGGTCCAGTTCGGCGCGCCCGGCGCCCTCGGTGGAGCGGGTCGCGAACCAGTCCGAGACGACCAATCCGTCGAATCCCCACTCGGTGCGCAACGGCGTTTCCAGCAACGGACTTTCCGTCATCGTGACGCCGTCCACGCTGTTGTACGCGGCCATCAGCGCCCAGACCCCGCCCGCGCGCACGATCTCCTCGAACGGGGCGAGGTGGATCTCGTGCAGCGCGCGCTCGGACATCCGTACGTCGACCGAGTAGCGCTCGGTCTCCGAGTCGTTGGCGGTGAAGTGCTTGACGGTGGCCGCCACGCCGCCGGTCTGGATGCCGCGCACCAGTGCCGCGCCGATCCGGCCGGACAGGAGCGGCTCCTCCGAGTAGCACTCGAAGTGCCGGCCGGCGTACGGGCTGCGCTGGAGGTTGACGGTCGGGCCGAGCACGATGTCCACGTCCTTGCGGCGCGCCTCGATCGCGAGCAGGCCGCCGAGCCGCTCGACCAGGTCCTCGTCCCAGGACGCGGCGAGCGCGGTCGGGCACGGCAGCGACGCGGACGGCTCGCGTTCGTCGAAGCGCTCGCCCCGCACTCCCGCCGGGCCGTCGCACAGCACCATCTCGCGCAGTCCGATGGCGGGTTCGGCGGCGGTTCGCCAAAATCCCGACCCGGTGAGCAGGCGGACCCTGGCTTCGAGATCGAGTCGGGCCAGGGCCGCCTCGATGTGTTCGTCGATGCGGGCGTCCGGCGCCCTGGGGCTGTACGTGGGGGTGGGAGTGGGAGTGGTTTCGAGCGGCTCGAAGGCGCCGGACGCCTTTTCGGCCGAGGACGGGGGAAGGGTGCGGTCATCATGACCGTTGGCCTGCGACACGCGGGGCACACTACATTCAATACATTCCAGGTGGAATGCTTTCACGAGGGGAGCCGGACGGATGTCGGATCGCACGGGGGCACGGGGCCCGTACGCGCGAGGTGTCGCACGGCGGCAGGAGATCGTGCACGCGGCGTTGGAGGTGTTCGCCACGCGCGGGTACGACGCGGTCTCGCTGCGCGAGATCGCCGCCCAGGTGGGCCTGTCGCATACCGGCCTGCGGCACCACTTCGCGTCGAAGGAGGAACTGCTCACCGCGGTGCTGCGCTACAAGGACGAGCTGACGTTGACCCCGGACGAGCCGGTGGACGTCTCCGGCATCGCCTGGGTGCGGGCCAGCCGGGACGTGGTCGCGCTCAACGCCCGGCAGCCGCTGCTGATCCGGCTGTTCGCGACGTTGTCCGTGCAGGCCACCGATCCCGCGCATCCGGCACACGCGTACTTCGTGGAGCGCTACCGGATCGCGCGCGAGATCGCCGCCGGGCACCTCGCGCAGGCCCGGGACGACGGCGACATCGCCGCCGACGTGGACGCCGAGCACAGCGCCGAGCTGATGCTGGCCGCGATGGACGGTCTCCAGGTGCAGTGGCTGCTCGAACCCGACCGGGTGGACATGGTGGCGGCCTACGGACAGTTCCTGGACCGCTTCCTGGCCGTGCTCGCCGTTCCGCTGCCCGAGGACGGTGGAACGGCGAAGCGGTGACCGGGAGGTGAGCCCGCGTCAGTCCGGCCGGCGGATGTCGTGCCGGCCTGCGGGGTAGGACCGGCCGGCGTGTACGAACGGCACCGGGCTGTGCACGCTCAACAGCCTCGGCGTCACCACCACCTCGATCGGTCCCGCCGGGCAGGGCACCGCGCCCGACGCCCGGGTCAGCCGGCCGAGCGCGGGTTCGATCCGGGCCACCGCGAAGCCGGGTTCGGCCGGCTCGACGCCCAGCACGCGCGTCATCAGGTCGCGGGTGGGCGTGGAGGACCAGCCGTGGCTGATCGTGCCGCCGTACCAGGTCTCGCTCCACGAGGTGTCGCTGCGCGCGAGCAGGGCCACCCAGTCCAGGCACAGGCCGGCGATCAGGTCGGCCCGGCCCGCCTGCGCCAGCGCGTCGTGCACCACGTAGCGGAAGAACGGCTGGGCGCGCACCACCCGGCGGCCGGTGTCCCACCACGGCTTCGGCGGCCCGGCCCGCAGGTGCGCGCCGCCGACCTCGGTGTCCGAGCCGGGTTCGGCGGGCCCGTCCGGGGCGCTGAAGGCGGCGTGCACGAGGTCCTCCTCGGCGGTGAGCACGGCCACCAGCCGCGCGATCCGCTCGGCCGGCACCAGGCCGCCCACGATCGCCGCCGCCTGGCCGTGCTGGGACGCCATCGGGCGGCGCTCACCGTCCGCGATCGAGTCCGCGTAGCGCTCCCGCTCCGGATCCCACAGCCGCTCGAAACCGGTGACGAGCCGGGCATGCGTGGTGCGCGCCCACGTTGCCCGGCCCGGATCGCCGAGCCAGTCCGCCAGTTCGGCGAACTCCAGGAGGGCCCGGCCCCACAGGCCGCACAGTGCCGCCGAGACGCCCTCGGTGTGCACGGCCGACCAGTCGATGATCACCCAGCCGAACACGTCGGTGGGCACGCCGGTGTCGTCCAGGAACGGCACGAACCAGCGCAACACCCGCTCGGCCACCGGCAGCAGCTCGGCGATCTCCTCCCGATCGCCGACGTAGCGGTACAGGTTCCACACCGAGTGCACCCAGTGCAGCGCCCAGTCCGGGATCACCGTGAAGTCGGCCCACTCGGCGTCTCCGGCCACCGCCATCGGCAACATCCCGTCCGAGCGTGGCGACGCGGCCAGCCGGGGATGCCAACGGGCCAGCCGCCAGTCGGAGTTGGTGGTCAGGTCGACCAACTGGTGCACCACCGCGTCGCCGGTCCAGGCCCGCTGCTCGCGGGTCGGGCAGTCGACGTAGGCATCCGCCGAACACAGCGTCACGGTGCGGCGTCCGACCCGCCAGATGTGTTCCAGGCGCGGATCCGAGCAGGCGAACCACGCGTCGCCGGTGACCGGATAGGTGCGTTCGCGGACCGCCACGCGGTGCACGGTGACGCCGTCCGGGGCCTCGACCAGGACGCCGCGCAGGCCGTAGGAGTCGAACGATTCCAGCTCGCGACGGGTGCCGTCGAGGGTCACCGCCAAGCTCGCGTCGTGTTCGCCGGGAGCGGGCCGTCCGCTCGGGTCGACGAACTCGGCGGTGTGCACGACGACCTCGGCGCCGGCCGGGCCGTGGGCATCGACGACCAGGGTGCCGGAGAGCACCTGCTTCGCCGCGTACGCGCCGGCCGAACTCGGGGTCAGGATCGTCTCGTGCGGTCGTGGCCAGGTGATCGGCCGGCCGCCGAACGGGCCGCCCGGGTAGCTGGGCGGCTCGGGCCGACCCGGCTCGCCGGTGGTCATCGCGCGCCGCAGTACCGCCGCCGGCCAACCGGGATCGTGGTCGGGATGTTGCCAATCGGCAGGCAGCGCACGGGCGTCGAGCAACTCGCGGCCGCGCCCGGAGACGGTGCCGCCGCCGGGGGTCGCGGTCCACCAGTCCAGGACGCGGGCCTGCCAGCGCTCGTCGGTGACGAACCACGCATCCGGACCGAGCCGGGCCTCCAGCACGAACGCGCCGTGCACCAGGTCGTTGCCGAACGGCGACGGCGGCAACCACCACGGATTCGGCCCGTCGTGGATCCAGGCGAGCGCGGTCACGAGGTTGGCGCCCGGCCGCAGATGGGCGGCCAGATCGAGGTCGTCGTACGGCCGGATGCGCGGATTCGCGCGCACCGGCCCGCGCGCCACCTCGACCCCGTTCACGGCCAGCGCGTACCCGGACAACGCGACCACGCGCGTGGGTACCCGCTCGGGCACTCGATCGAGATCGAGAACGGCTCGCAACGCGACGGCATGCCGCCCCTGTGGACGTCCACCCTCCGGTTCGGCCCAGATCCACCGGGCCCGCCACCGCCCGGGCGGAAAGTCGGTACTGAAGATCACGCGATCGTTCCTTCGTGTCGGAGAAAACAAACAGAACCGAGCCCGACTTCCGAGGGCCCATGAAGGCAATCAATCCGGGGGCGAACTGCCCGGGGGAGCGAGCTGGGGGTGGGCGACGCGGGGGGTTTGTGCGAGTCGACAGTGAGGGATTGTGGGTGGGCGAGCCGAGGGGTTGGGCGACTCGGGAGGTCGAACGATCCGGCAGGTTGAGCGATGCCGGTGCGCCAAGCGCTTCGGGATGCCGAACAATTCACCGAAGTCATGCGAAATCCAGCCCGGCCGGCGGGTGGGGCCACCTCGGTCGAAGGCGGGTCCCCTCAGCCGGTCCGGCGTTTGGGACAGAGCCGGACCGGCGCCTGAGGGCGAAGCCCGCGCCGACCCCGTCAGCGGGCCAGGTGCCCGCGGACCGCAGCCAACCAGGCATCCGGCCGCTCCGTCTGCGGGCTGTGCTTGGCCCCCGCGACGACTCGTAGCTCCGCCCCCCGAATACCCGCGGCAAACTGCTCGGCCGCGCCCCGAAGCCGTCGGTCGTGTTCGCCGACGACGACGGTCACCGGGCAGGACAACTCGGCCAACCGGCCGACCAGCGACGGGTACGCGCCCAGCGCCCGAGCGCAGCCGACGAACGCCTCCGGGTCCATCCCGGTGATTGCGCGGGTCTGCCGCTCGCGGCGGGCCGAGTCCTCGGGCGTGGCGTCCGCCGGTGTGCGGGTGAACGGCTTGAGCACGGTCAGCAGCGGACCCAGGCCGAACCTGCCCACCACCGCGTTCATGCCCGCGCTGAGCACCCGCGGCAGCGGCGTGGAGGTGGGTTCGGCGGCGGTGTCCATCAGCACGAGCGAGCGCACCCGGTCCGGGTGGGCCAGCGTGTACCGCAGCGCCAGGACGCCGCCCATCGAGTGGCCGAGCAGATCGATCGGCTCGGGCAGCATGCGCTCGACGAACCCCTCCAGATCGGCAAAGAGGTGGTCGAACGTGTAGGCGGATCGGTCCGCGAACTTGGTGCTGTCACCGTGCCCGCGATGGTCGTACGCGAGGACCCGTCGATCCCGCGCCAGGAGCGGCGCGACGCCGTCCCAGTCGGCCAGGCTGCCCGCGAATCCGTGCAGCAGGAGCAGCGGCGCGGTGCCCGGATCGGGCCCGACCGCGGGCAGGTCGCAATAGCGCAGGTCCGCCCCGGAGAACGGTGGTCGAGGGGTGTCGCGGTGGTGCGATTCGGCCTTGCCGTGTGTACCGCCGGCGAGGAGTCGGGATGATGCCGTCCACGAAAGCCTTCCATCTGGCATGTATTCGATGTTAGCGTCCCGCCGTCGTGATGTGACAACACAAATCCCCCCGGATTCGTCGGGGCCAGGGCCACCCGGCCGCCATTCCCACCACGGATGCGCCGTCGCACGTCGGTGCTCCCGGTGCTGCTCACCGCGGTCGCGCCGATCCCGCGCTCGTCGACTCCACCCGCCGACTCCACCCGCCGATTCCACCCGTCGACCGCACCCGCTGACCGCACCCATTCGTCGACCCCGCCGGCGCTTCGCCGCCGGACCGCACCGTTCCACCGCTGCTCCACTCGCTGTTCCAGCCCCGGAGCCGCGACCGAACCACCCGTGATCCACTGCTTCCTTCGAAGGACAGGTGAGCCCTTGTGTTGCTCCGAGGAGATGGACCCGCTCCGGCGCGACGTATCGCAGTAGGCGTCCTGCTCGCCGCCTTCGGCCTGACCGCTTCGGTCGGCTGCTCGGTCGAGAAGAAGTCGGACGACAGGAAGCCCGCCGGCCCGGCCGCGGCCCCGAGCGGCCCCGCGCGCGGCGTCACCGACACCACCGTCAAGCTCGGCGTCGCCGCGACCGACCCGGCCCAGCTCAAGGCTTTCGGCGTGCCGAGCGAGGGCCCGGCGAGCAAGGACATGTACGCCGCCTGGATCGCCGCGCAGAACAAGCGCGGCGGTGTCCAGGGCCGCACCATCGAACTCGCCTTCCGCCCGTTCCTGCCCACCGGCCCGGCCGAGGCGCAGGCCGCGTGTGTGGAATTGAGCGAGGACAAGAAGGTGTTCCTGGCGATCGGCATCCTCACCGGGGACACCCCGCTGTGCTTCACCGAGACGCACGGCACGCCGTACCTGGGGCAATGGGGGCAGTCCGCCGAACGCGACCGCCGCTCCAAGGCGCCGTTCGTCGCGCTGGAGATGGCCGACGACCGGCAGCGGGCCGCCGCGGTCAAGGCTCTGCTCGACCAGAAGCTGCTCCAGGGCAAGAAGGTCGCGCTCTACTGGGAGGCCCAGGACGCGGCGGTCACCAAGAACACCGTCAAGCCGCTCTTGGACGCGGCCGGCGTCGACGTGGTCGTGCAGACCCCGCTCGACGACTACGGCACCGACCAGGCCGCCGGCGACCAGGCGTTGGACACCCTGGTCCAGAAGATGCGCTCGGCGGGCGCCGACACGATCCTCAACACGTCCAACTTCTCCAACCTGATGATCGCGCTGCAACGTGCGAACTGGCTGCCCGAACAGGTATACGCGACCTCGGCCCAGGCACTCAGTCCGGCCGTGGTCAAGACCACCGGGATCAAGCCCGCGACGATGCAGCGGGTGACGGTGGCCGCGCCGTACATCCCGACCAAGTCGGAACTGCTCGCCGATCCGGCTGTGGCGGCGTGTGTGGACGAGTACAACGCGGGCGGCGTCGGTGAGCGCTTCGATGCGGCGGCGGCGAGCCGGGAGAGCCTGAGCGCGGTGGCCAACTCGTGCGCCGCGTTCCGGCTGTTCGTCCAGGCCGCCGACGCCGCCGGCCGCGACCTCACCGCCACGTCCTGGCAGCGCGGTGCCGAATCGCTGACCAAGCTCGCGCTGCCCGGCATGCCGCTCGCCTCCCTCTCCCCCGGCAAGCACAGCGCCGGCGACGCGGTGGGCGTGTACCGCTGGGACCCGGCGCAGAACCAGATGCTCCCGGCGGTGCCGCCGATCTCCGCCACGAAGTGACGGCACGCGAACCACGAGAAAGGCCGATCACATATGGACGGCGGCACCGCCGCACCCCAGCGGGACGACACCGCAGGCGAGCCGGGCAACCTGGCGGACCTCGCCGGTGCGGTCCTGGACGAATCACCTCGGGCGGCCGGACGCACGTCACCCGGCAGCCGGAAGTCGCCGCTGGCCCCCCACGGCCCCGCCGCCGACACCGCCGTCCCCGGTGTCGGCGGCGCCCCCGGACCGACCGGCGGGAAGCCGGCCGCCGAGCAACTGACCCTGCGTCAAGGGCTGCGCCGAGGCGGCACGTCCGTGTTCACGGTGCTGCTGATCCTGACCGCGCTCGACGAACTCGAAGGCGCCGCGCTCGCGGTGCTCGCCCCCGACATCCGGGACAGCCTGGGCGTGGGCAACGGCACCATCGTCTTCCTCGGCGTCGCCGCGGGCGCGTTCACCGTGCTCGGCGCGGTGCCGATGGGCTGGATCGCGGACCGCTTCCGGCGCGGTCCGGTGATCGGCGTCTCCACCGCGTTCTTCGCCGTGATGGTGTTCCTGTCCGGCTTCGCGACGAACGCGTTCATGTTCTTCTGGACCCGGTTCGGCGCGGGCGTGGCCAAGTCCAACAGCGGTCCCGTGCAGGGGTCGTTGTTGGCCGACACCTACCCGATCGGGATCCGCGGCCGACTCGGCGCCTCGATCGGCGTGTCCGGCCGGCTCTGCGCGGTGCTCAGCCCGCTGGTGGTCGGCGGCATCGCCGCGGCGGTCGGCGGACCCGACGGCTGGCGGTGGGCGTACTACCTGCTCGGCCTGCCGGTCGTGATCTTCGCCGCGTTCGCGTTCTTCCTGCCCGAACCCCCGCGCGGGCAATGGGAGAAGGCCGACGTGCTCGGCGAGGTGATCGAGGACGAGAACCCGCCGCCGATCTCGATCGAGGCGGCGTTCGCCCGACTGGGCCGGATCCGCACCCTCAAGACGGTGATCCTGGCCTTTGCGGCGATGGGTTTCGGCCTGTTCACCACACCCGTGCTGGGCAACCTGTTCCTGGAACAGGAGTACGGCCTGGACGCGTTCGACCGGGGCCTGGTCGGCACCGCCGGCGGCATCGGCGGACTGCTCGTCCTGCCGTTCATCGGTCGCTACTACGACCGCCGCTTCCGCGAGGACCCGGCACAGGCGCTGCGCCTGATCGGGTTGTTGATCGTGCCCTCGGCGCTGTTCGCGCCGCTGCAGTACTTCTCGCCCAACCCGGTGCTCTACACCGTCTTCGGCGTGCCGCAGATCGTGCTGCTGTCCTGCGCGTTCGCGCTGATGGGTCCGCTGATGCAGACGATCGTGCCGTATCGGCTGCGCGGCCTGGGCACCGCGATGGCGTCCATCTACGTGTTCTTCATCGGCGCCACCGGCGGCGGCCTGGTCTCCGCGCCGCTGATCGACAGCTTCGGCCCGCGTACCGCGGTGCTTGTCACCCTGGTTCCGGCCACCGTCATCGGCGGTCTGCTGATCATGCGCGGCGCCGGCTACGTGCGCGACGACCTCGCGCTGATCGTGGCCGAACTGCACGAGGAACACCAGGAATACGAGCGTCGGCAGGCCCGACCGGATCAGGTTCCGGTGCTCCAGCTCAACCACGTGGACTTCTCCTACGGCCAGGTCCAGGTCCTGTTCGACGTCGGCTTCGAGGTCCGACGCGGCGAGGTGCTGGCACTGCTCGGCACCAACGGCGCGGGCAAGTCGACGATCCTGCGGGCGATCGCGGGGCTGGCCACGCCCGAACGCGGGGTGATCCGACTGGGCGGACGTACCGTCACCTTCGTCGCCCCCGAGCAGCGGATCCGGCTGGGCATCGTGTCGTTGGCGGGCGGTGCGGGCGTGTTCCCCGGGATGAGCGTGCGGGAGAACCTGGAGATGGGCGCGTACATTCACCGGGGCGATCCCGAACAGGTGCGGACCCGGATCGAGCGTTCGCTGGGGCTGTTCCCGCAGTTGGTCGAGCGAGCCGACGAGCCGGCCTCGGCGCTGTCCGGCGGGCAGCAGCAGATGTTGGCGCTGGCCATGGCGCTGTTGCACGACCCCGAGGTGCTGCTGATCGACGAACTCTCGCTCGGTCTGGCGCCGGCGATGGTGGCCGAACTGCTCGCGGTGATCGAGCGACTGAAGGCCGAGGGCCTCGCGATGATCGTGGTGGAACAGTCGCTGAACGTGGCGATGTCGATCGCCGATCGGGCGATCTTCCTGGAGAAGGGCCGGATCCGGTTCGAGGGAGCGGCGGCCGACCTGGCCGAACGCGACTTCGTTCGGGCGGTGTTCCTGGGCGGCGAGGCGGAGGCGGGGGACCCGGCAGTTCCCGCCGATCCCGCCGGCTTCTTCGATCCGGCCGATCCCGCCGGTTCCGTCGATCCCGTCGGTACCGAGGAAAAGGGTGTCGACCATGGCTGACCTGATGACTCGCCAGATCGCCTTCGACGGCCTGGTCAACGGCCTTGCGATCGGCCTGATCGCACTGGGCATCGTGCTGGTGTACCGCTCCAGCCGGGTGATCAACTTCGCGGTCGGCAACCTTGGCCTGATCGGCGCGGCGCTGCTGCCGCTCGCGGTGATCAACTATGGCGTGCCGTTCTGGGCCGCCCTGGTCGGTGCCCTGATGGTCGGTACGCTCGCCGGCACCATCGTCGAACTCGCGGTGATTCGCCGGTTGTTCGACTCGGCCCGGGTGACCGTACTGATCGCCACCATCGGCGTTGCGCAGGCGTGCGTGGCGGCGGTGCGCGCGCTGCCCGACGTGGACGGCGCGGTCCGCGCGAGCTACCCGGTGGCGATCACCTCGCAGTGGGAGATCGCCGGAGTCCGGGTGACCGGCGCGCAGGTCTGCGTCCTGGTGGTGGTCCCGGTCGTGGCGGGCGCACTGACCTGGTTCCTCGGCCGGACCACCCAGGGCCGCGCGGTCACCGCGTCCGCCGAGAATCCCAACCTGGCCCGCACGGTCGGGATCAGCCCCAAGATCGTGTCCACCGTGGTCTGGACCCTGGCCGGCCTGCTCTCGACCCTCGCGATGATCCTGATCGCCGGCCAGTCCGGCCGGGTCGCCGCCACCGCCGACCTGGGCCCCAACACCATGGTCCGGGCGATGGCCGCCGCAGTCGTCGCGGGCCTGACCTCGTTCCGCTGGTCGATGCTGGCCGGCGTCCTGATCGGCGTGCTCCAGGCGGCCGTTCGGTTCAACTTCGTCGAACAGAGCGGCCTGGTCGACTTCCTGCTGTTGTGCGCTGTGGTCACCGCGGTGTGGGTACGCGCCCGGCGCGACGCCCGCACCGACGGTCGCGGCGACGTGCGCGCGTTCGCCACCGGACCACGCCCGGCGCCGATCCCGGAACGGCTGCGCGGCATCTGGTGGATCCGGCACCTGAACAGACTCGCCCTGGTCGTACCGCTCCTGGTCGCCGTGCTGCTGCCGCTCGTGGTCACCCAGGCATCCCGGCACCTGCTCTACGGCACGATCCTGGCCTTCGCGATCTGCGCCTGCTCGCTCACCGTGCTCACCGGCTGGGCCGGGCAACTCTCGCTCGGCCAGATGGCGTTCGCCGGCCTGGGTGCGCTGACTACGGCCGCGCTCACCCGGGGTGTCTCGATCGACATCGGTGCTGACCGCACGATCGCCTTCCAGGCCCTGCCGTTCGCCCTCTCCGCGCTGCTCGCCGCACTGGTCACGGCCGCGCTGGCGGCGATCGTCGGCGCAGGCGCATTGCGGGTGGACGGCATGCTGCTCGCCGTCAGCACCTTCGCACTCGGCGTCGCCGCGGCCGGCTACCTCTACCGGCGGCCGTTCCTCACCGACGGCAACGCGTCCTCGGTGCCGCTGCCCAGAGGCGACCTGTTCGGCTTGGACCTGTCCAATGAACGCACCTACTACTACGTGCTGTTGGCCGTGCTGATCGTGGTCCTGGCACTGATCGCCCGGCTGCGTGCGCACGGCACCGGGCGGCGCACCATCGCGGTGCGCGACAACCCGGAGGCGGCGGCCGCCTGTACCGTCGCGCCGCTGCGCACCAAGGTCACCGCGTTCGCGCTGTCCGGGGCGATCGCCGGACTCGGCGGCGCGCTGCTCGCGGGGAGCGTGCAGAGCGTGCCGCTGACCGAACGATTCTTCCAGGTCTCGGATTCGCTGACCCTGGTGGCGATCGTGGTGATCGGCGGCCTCGGCTCCACCGTCGGCCCGGTGATCGGGGCGGTGTGGGTGATCGGACTGCCCACGTTCTTCCCCGGGAACTCGCTCGTGCCGATCTTCGCCTCCAGCATCGGACTGCTGGTACTGCTCCTGTACTTCCCGGGCGGACTGACCCAGATCGCGAATGCGGCGCGCGCGGCGGTGCTGCGCTGGGCCGAAGGGCGGCTGTCGGCGGAACCCGCGCCGTCGACGCCTGTGCCGAAACCGGAACCTTCCCTGCGAGTTCGCGAGCGGACCGAGACGCCGGCGGCCCCGACCGACGCTCCGGTACTGGTCACGCGTGGGGTGTCCGTGCGCTACGGCGGCAACACCGCCGTGGACTCGGTATCGATCCAGCTGCGCCCCGGCGAGATCCTCGGTCTGATCGGCACCAACGGCGCGGGCAAGTCCACGCTGCTCAACGCGATCGGCGGATTCGCACCGGCCACCGGAACGGTCGAACTGCTCGGCCGGGACGTCTCACGCCTGGCCCCCGCCAGGCGGGCCGCGCTCGGCCTCGGGCGCACCTTCCAGGCGGCCCGCCTTTTCCCGGAACTCACGGTGCGGGAGACCGTGTTGGTCGCGCTGGAGGCGCGCCGCCGCTCCGGCCTGATGTCGACCGCACTGCTCCTGCCCGCCGCCACCCGCGCCGAACGACACCGACGGGCCGAGGCGGCCGACCTGATCGACCTGGTCGGCTTGGGCCGCTACGCCGATACGCCAGTGGCGCAATTGTCCACCGGCACCCGGCGGATCGTCGAACTGGCCAACCTGATCGCGCTGGACGCACGGGTGTTGTGCCTGGACGAGCCGACCGCCGGCGTCGCCCAACGCGAGACCGAGGCGCTGGGCCCGCTGTTGCTGCGACTGCGCCGGGAACTGGACGCCGCGATGATCGTGATCGAGCACGACATGCCGTTCATGATGTCGATCAGCGATCGGCTGTACTGCCTGGCCGCCGGGCGGGTGATCAGCGAGGGCGCACCGGAACAGGTGCGCACCGACCCGGCCGTGATCGCCGGCTACCTCGGCACCGACGCGCGCGCGATCGACCGGTCGGGCGCGGCGACCGGGGGTGTCCCTACCGCGGCCGCTCCCGAGCCCGGGTCCGAGCCCGGGTCCGAGCCCGGGTCCGAGCCGGGATCCGAGCCCGAGCCGGAGACCGATTCCGGGTCCGGCTCCCGGGCCAAGCCCGAGCCCAAGCCCAAGCCCGGCCCTTCCCTGTCGCACCCCGTGCCCGACCCCGTGATGGAGAGCTGACCCATGCCCCTGGATCCGCCGATTCAGCGCATCATCGACCTGCTGGCCGCCCACCGCGACAACAACGAGCCGCCCGGGACCCTGGAGGAGCGGCGCAAGCTCGCGAACGCGACCATGCGACTGGCGTTCACCGGCCGGCCCGACGACGTCACCGCCACCGACCACCGGGTGCCGGTCGCGGACGGCGAGATCACCGTCCGGATCCTGCGACCGGACGGACTGCCCGTCGTCGCACCGGTGTTCTACTTCATCCACGGCGGCGGCTGGTTCCAGGGCGACTTGGACACCGCCGAAGTCGAGCTCGGGCCGATCACCTCGCTGGTGTCCTGCGCGGTGGCCCTGGTCGACTACCGGCTCGCGCCCGAACACCCCTACCCCGTACCGCTGGAGGACTGCGTCGCGGGCTACGCGTGGCTGCACGCCAACCATGCCGAACTCGGCCTGGATTCCGAGCGGATCGCCGTCGGCGGGTGCAGCGCGGGCGGCAATCTGGCCGCCGCGCTGTGCCTGGTCGCCCGCGATCGGGAACTGCCGATGCCGTGCGCCCAGTTGCTCGACGTGCCCTGCCTGGACCTGACCCGGATGGACCCCGACCCCGAGGCGAACCTCGACTTCGGCGGCCTGACCCCCGAGGCTTGTAACGAGTTCTTCGGCCTCTACCTGGCCGGCGTCACCGACCCGCGCGATCCCAGAGTCTCGCCGATGTACGAGCCCGACCTGAGCGGCCTGCCGCCGGCCGTGATCACCGTCGCCGAATACGACCCGGTCCGCGACCAGGGGGAGCGCTACCTGACCCGGCTGCACGAAGCGGGGGTTGCGGGCGCGGCCTTCCGCGTGCTGGCCCACCTGCATGGCGGCTGGGTCATCCCCGGCACCGTCACCCACGCCCTCGTCGGCGACCTTCGAGCCGCCTCCGTGCGCCGAGCACTCACCGGGACGCTAGCGCCCTGATCGGGACGCTTGTGTTCCGACCCGGGCGCTCCGTCCCGACCGGGATGTTCGCGCCCTGACCGGGATGCTCGCCTCTCGACACCCCCCGAACGGTCGTTCTCGAACGTCGTGCGGCCCTGCCACGGCCCGCTCTCCGGGAACCCGGAGTGGTCGGCGGCCCGGGTCGTCCGTCGTTCGAGCACGACGCAGCCGCCGGCCGGCCCCGTGGGCCGAGCCGCCATGCGGCCGTCTCGGCACGCCCCGCCTCGCGGCCGTGCCCGTCCTGCGCCGTCGGGCCCGTCCGGGCCCGACGCGAACGATTACCGATTCCATCCATCCCACCCAACGCACTTCGCGCCACCGTCCCCCCTCGCATCGCGTGATCCTTGGAGGCCAAGGGTGTCCGTCCACATACCCGTCCACTCTCCCCGGCAACGAACAGCACGCAGAGCGGCCCGCCGACGTATCGGCGTCGCCCTCGCCTCGACTCTCGCCCTGCTCGCCGCGTTGTTCGGCGCGGTACCCGCGAGTTCGACGCCCGCCGCTGCGACGCCGCTCGTGCAGGGCAGCGTTGCTCAGTACGGCATCGCCAAGCAGCAGAACCTGCCTGTCACGATGTCCGACGGCACGGTCCTGCGCGTCGACGTCTACACACCGGCCGCAGCCGGCACCAACACGCCCGCAGCCGGCTCCTTCCCGGTGCTGCTGACCCAGACCCCGTACGGCAAGGGCTCCACCGAGGCCGAGCTGTCCTGGTTCGTCCAGCGTGGCTACATCGCCATCGCCGCGGACGTGCGCGGTACCGGCACCTCCAACGGTTCGTGGTCGCCGTGGGCGCCCAAGGAGGCCCAGGACGGCGCCGAACTGGTCGCCTATGCGGCTCAGGTGCCGCACTCCGATGGCAAGGTCGGCCTCAACGGCGGTTCCTACGCCGGCATCAACCAGATCATGACCGCCGCGTCCGTCGGCCCGAACTCGCCGGTCAAGGCGATCTTCCCGCTGGTGGCCGGCAACGACCTGTACCGCGAACTGGCCACAATGGGCGGCATCCCGGATGCCCAGTTCATGTCCTTCTGGCTGACCTACACCGGCATCTCGCACATGACCGCACCGCTGGCCGAGGCACTGCGCCAGGGCTCGACGCAGAACATCCTGGACACCCTGACCCTGGAGCTGCAACACCTCGGCGGCGTCGCCTCGGCCAACCTGCCGATCCTCACCGGCCTGCTCGGCGGCGGCGAGCAGGCGTACGACGGCACATTCTGGCAGCAGCGCCGACCGGCGGACCTGCTGGGCAACGTGGTCGCCAATGGCGTGCCCGCGTTCCTGGTCGGTGGTTGGTACGACCTGTTCCAGCGCGGCGCGTTGATGAACTACGCCGGTCTGCAGAACGCGTGGGCGGGCCGCCCGGTGGGCGCGCCGATGATCGCCGGCCAGCCGGTTACCGACCGCTACCAGCTCCTGATGGGGCCGTGGTACCACGACCCGCGCCAGGACCCGACGCTGGACCTGCCGGGTCTGCAACTGCGGTGGTATGACAAGTGGTTGAAGGGCATCGACACCGGCATCACCGGCGGCGCCAACCCGAACCCGCTGCACGTCAAGGAACTGGGCAGCAACCGCTGGCTGGACACCCGCAACTATCCGTTCACCGGCGCCGACCCAACCCGCCTCTACCTGGACAAGGGCCGCACCGGCAGCGCACCGGCCTCCGCGAACGACGGCCTGCTCACTCCGAACGCGCCCACCGGCAACGGCAGCGAGTGGATCAGCTGGACCACCAACAACAGTCCGTGTACCCGCTCGACCGCGCAATGGATCGGCGGTTTCATCAAGGATCCCGCCTGTACCGACAGCAACACGGCGCGGGAGACCGGTTCGAGTTCGCTGGTCTACACGACCGCCCCGATGACCGAGACCAAGGTGCTCGCCGGTCCGATCGGCGCGACCCTGTACGCCCAATCAAACACCCCCGAGACGCACTGGGTGGTCACCGTCACCGACGTGGCCCCCGACGGCTCCTCCGTCCCGCTCAGCTCCGGCGCCCTGGCCGGCTCGCACCGCGCCCTCGACCCGGCTCGCACCTGGTACGCCCCGGACGGCACGACCCTGATGCCGTACCACCCGTCCACCCAGACCACCACGACATCCGTGCAGCCGAACCAGATCACCCGCTACGACATCGAGGTCTTCCCGACCTTCGCCTCGATCGCCCCGGGCCACCGGATCCGGGTGAACGTCACCACGGCCGACACCCCGCACCTGGCCGCGACCCTGACCCAGACCCCGGGCCTGCTGGCCGGCATCTGGCAGGTGAAGTCGGGGCCGGCCAACCCGTCCTCGGTGACGATCCCGCTGGCCTCGGCTACGGCGTTCGGAACCCCGTGCACGAGCGTTTGCCCGTGACGGGTTGAGCGCTGTTGCTCCATGGTTCGTGTGCGGGCGTTCGGCCGGGGGTGTGGATCCCCGGCCGGGCGCCCGCCATCGCCCATGCCGCACGACCCGATTCACAGCCTCCGACCAAAATTCGGCGCCAACACGCGCGGGTTCGCCACCGGCCTGCGGTTCTACAAAGGCCCCGGCAACACCGGCCCGCACACCGGAACGATTCGGACCGGCGGGGGCTGTCGACTTGCCACCGCCACGTTCACCAACGAGTCCGCGTGCCCACCGCCCGCCGACCGGGATCGGGGCTCTGCGATCCTGGCCGGATGCAGGTTGGGTTGCTCGGCGGGATTCGGGCTCAGGGCGATGACGGCGCGCCGATCGAGGTGGGCGGGGTGCGGTTGCGCATGCTGCTGGCCAGGCTGGCGCTGGACGCGGGCCGGGTCGTGTCGGTGGACGCGCTGGTGGACGGGCTGTGGGGCGCCGAACCGCTCGCGGATGCCGGGAACGCGGTGCAGACGTTGGTGTCGCGGCTGCGCAAGGTGTTGCGGCCGGCCGACGTGTCGGTGGACCTGGTCGGCGGCGGATATCGGCTCGGCATGCGCGCCGAGGACGTGGACGCGCATCGCTTCGAGGAGCTGGCCGCGCGCGGGCGACGCGAGTTGGCCGCCGACCGACCGGACGAGGCGGCCTCGGTGTTGGCCGAGGCGCTCGCGCTGTGGCGGGGGCCGGCGCTGGCGGACCTGGCCGAGGCGCCGTTTGCCCGGGCGGTCGCGACGCGGCTGGACGGGTTGCGGGTGGACGCGGCCGAGGACCGCTTCGAGGCGGAGCTGCGGTTGGGTCGGCATGCCGAGGCGCTGGCCGACCTGGAGGCGGCCTGCGCGGCGCACCCGTTGCGCGAACGGACCGCGGCCATGCGGATGCGGGCGCTGTACGCGGTGGGTCGCCAGGCGGATGCGCTGGCCGGGTACGAGGACATTCGGGGCCGACTGGCCGCAGAACTGGGAGTGGACCCGTCCGCCGAGCTGCGGGAGACCCATCTCGCGGTATTGCGCGGCGAGTTGGACCGGCCCGTGGCACGTTCCGAGGCCGCCGCCCCGCCGCTGCCGGCGCGGCTGACCGGCTTCTTCGGCCGGGACGACGAACTGCGGCTGCTCGCCGTGCTGATGGCCGGTTCCCGGCTGGTGACCCTGGTCGGCGCCGGCGGCGCGGGCAAGACCCGGTTGTCCGTGGAGGCGGTGACCCGGCATCAGGCGTACCGGCGCGGTCGGGTGTGGTTCGTGCCGTTGGCCGGTGTGGGTACGCCGGAGGGGGTGGCCGACGCGGTGTTGTCCGCGCTCGGCTCGTGGGATCTGCGGTCCTCGGATGGCCGGCCGCGCCGGACGGGTACCGCGCTGGACCGGGTCGCCGAACTGCTCGACGTCGGTGCGGCGGTGCTGATCCTGGACAACTGCGAGCACTTGGTCGACGCGGCGGCGGAGCTGACGTACCGCCTCCTGGACCGGCTGTCGCAGCTCACCGTCGTCGCGACCAGCAGAGAACCGCTGGGCATCACCGGCGAGGCGCTGTGCCGCGTCGGTCCGTTGCCGGTGCCGACTTCGGTCGGCGATCCGGACGCGGACCTCGCCGCGGCAGCCGAGGCGGCGTCGGTGCGATTGTTCCTGGATCGGGCCGGTGCGGTGCGTCCCGGGTTCGCGCTCGATGCCGGCACGATCGGCCCGGTGGTGGAGATCTGCCGGCGGCTGGACGGGATGCCGCTCGCGCTGGAGTTGGCCGCCGCCCGGCTACGCGCGATGAGTGTCGAGCAGATCGCGCGGCGACTGGACGACCGCTTCCGCCTGCTCGGCTCGGGCAGCCGGGCCGAGCCGCCGCGTCGGCGCACGCTGCACGCGGTGGTCGAGTGGAGCTGGGATCTGCTGGCCGAGCCTGAACAACTGCTCGCCAGACGTCTGTCGGTGTTCCCGGGCGGCGCGACGGTGGCCGCGTTGGAAGCGGTGTGTGCCGACGAACTGCTGCCCGTGGAAGACGTGTTCTACGTACTCGGCTCGCTGGTGGAGAAGTCGATCGTGGACGCGGTCGGTGACGGTGAACCGCGCTACCGGATGCTGGAGACGGTGCGCGCCTATGCGGCCGAGCAGTTGGTGCTGGCCGGCGAACAGGCCGGGTTCGCGGTGCGGTTCGAGCGCTACTTCCTGGCGCTAGCGTACGAGCAGGACCCGCTCCTGCGCACGTCCGCGCAGTTGGACTCGCTTGCGCTGCTGGATGCGGAGTACGACAACCTGATGGCCGCGCTGCGGGCGTTCGTGGACGCCGGGCAGGCGGCGGATGCGGCCGGGTTCGCAGGTGCGTTGTTCTGGTATTGGGGGATACGCGGGATCGGTGCGCCGTTCGAGACCATCGTGCCCGAGGTGCTGCGCTTCGGCGACGCGCTGCCCGAGCACGCGCGGGCCGCGTTTGCCGTGATGCGCCTGTTGGCCGGGATCGGCGCGCCGCGGCTCGCGGACGGTGAGGAACTGCGTTCGCTGCTCGAAGCCTGCGCCAGCACCGACGTGTTCGCGCATTACCCGGCGCTTGTGGTGGGACTGCCGCTGGCCGCGTTCCTGTCCGGGAATACCGAGGCGGGCGAGCGTGAACTGGCCCGGATGGCGTCCGGGGCGGATCCGTGGGTCCGGGCCTGTGCACACTGGATGACGGACTTCGTGCACACTGATCGCGGTGACTGGGAGGCGGGGGCGAGCGCGCGGGCCGAGGCGCTGGCCGGGTTCGCCGCAGTCGGCGATCGGTGGGGTCTGGGGACGGCGCTGATGGCCATCGGCGCGCACCACTCGATGCGCGGTGAACACGAGCCCGCGATCGACGCGTTCGAGCGGGCGGTCGCACTTGCCGGCGAACTGGGCGCTGCGGACGACGCGTCGCTGTACCGGGGCACGCTCGCAGCCGAGCGCATGCGGGTCGGCGACCTGGCCGGTGCGCGGACCGAGCTGGAGGCCGCGGACCGGCAGGCGTGGGCGCGCGGGCACCGGTACCTGGAGCTTGCGGCACTTTCCGGCCGCGCCGAACTGCACCGCAGAGCAGGGGAGTTTCGGGCGGCGGAGCGGATGCTGGACCGCCTGGGGTCGCTTGCCGAGAGCCTGTCGCTGCCCGCCGAGATGGTCGGCGACATGCTCGCGCAGGGGCGGTTGGCCACGCTGCTCACGGCCGCCGAGGCGACCTTCGAGGCGACTGCCAAGGCGACCGCCGAAGAGAACGTCGACCCAGCGTCGACGGGTCGCACGCACGAGATCGACCCGGTGCCGTCCGCCGGCACGGATCGGGCCGACCCGGTCGCGCGTGCCCGGGAGTTGCTGCCCGCGACTTCCGCCGCGGCGGTCGTCCGTCGGGATCTGGCGGACGTCGCGCCGACGGCGGAGCTGCTCGCCGCGGTGTTGCGGTGGGAAGGCGATTCGGTCGGCGCGGCCGAGGCACTCGGGCTGAGTGCGGCACTGCGCGGCATCTTCGACGCGGGCAGTCCGGACCTGCGACTGCTGGTGGACCGGCTCGTCGCGACCCTGGGCACCGCCGGCTACCGCGAGGCATACGAGCGTGGCGCCGCACTGCCCCGCGAGCAGGCGCTGGGCGCCGTGCTGGCCCGACTCGAACCGCTCTCCGTATCGAATGCGTCTCAGTAGGCCTGGAGTTCGAGCAGGGTGCCGGCCAACGCAGCATCCTGCAAGAGCTGTTGCTGCGAGTGCATGAGCAACTCCCGTACTGAACACCCGGGTCGGGGCCGACTGCGGGGTGTCGGCGGCCGCGGCGGTCGACTCGGTCAATGGGGGAAATTTGCATCTGCCGGCCGAATGCCCATTATTGGATTGCAAATACAAGCTGATCGTTCATATCGGCCTGCAGATGTATTTTGTGTTCGGATCCTTCGGCATGGGCATGATCCGGAGCAGTGGCTGAACGGGTGATCACGCGATCGGAAGGAGCAGCGGTGAGCGATCGCGGGATCCGGGAGGTCGGGCTGGACAAGGAGTTGACCAGGGTCGCCGGGACCGAGGTGTGCATCGTCGTCGACGGCATCGCGGCCTGGGGCATCGAGTGGGTCGATGGCCCGACGGTGGACCGGATGCGCGGACACGTCGCCGCCGTGCGCACCGCACGACGCCGCGTCGCGCCACCCGAGCATCGGCTCGCGTACCGTCGCCGGCAGAGCCCGCAGGCATGGGCCGCGCGCGCCATAGCCGTGCTGCGCGACGCGAACTCGGCCCGCGCGGTGGCGGCGGGTGCGGCGTTGCGCCGCAATCATCCGGCCGCACAGGGATGGCGGGCCGGTGGCCTGACGCCCGAGGACCACGCGCTGCTCGATCTGGTCCAGCGGCTGTCCGAGGGCATCGCCGACCCCGAGCGCGCGGACCGGCCGGAGGACGAGCCGCTGATCCGTCGACTGCTCGACGAGGGCAACCACTCCAAGGAAGCGATGTGCAGACTCCTCAGTGACGGCTCCGCGGGCTCCGACGGCCTGGGCTTCGGTATCGCCGGCGGCCTCGGCAGCGGAACCGCCGAGAGCCCGCGTGAGCGGGTGCGATTGCGGCTGGTCTCGGGGGACTCCGGCCGCTGAGCACGGCCGCCGGCCCGGCGCGCACGAGCCGATCGATCGACTCGCCTCACTCGACGGCGGTGCGCCGGCGGTCACGGTGGTCCGGGCCGATCAGGGGCCGCAGGTGAGCGGCGAGGCGGTGCACACCCGCCTGCTGCACCGGGTGCATGTCCGCGGCTGGGTGGAACTGTACGAAGTCGACGTCACCGACGCCGAACAGGTCTCGGCAGCAGGGCCGTGTTGCTGGTGGTCCATCAATAGCCGTGTGGGACAGCGGCCGTGCCGGACGTCGACGGCCGGGCGGATTGCCCGTTTGGATCGCCACAACTCACGACGGTGACCGGGGTTTCGATTCTTTGGCCAAGTATCGCCGTGTGAAAGCGAGCCGGCAGACGGTTGACTCCCTTCATGACAACCACATTCGTACCCGAGAGTCCGGTACGACCGGACCAGCCGGGACCCTTCGGCATCGGCACCATCGAGTTCCCGTTCTGGACCGGTGGACCCGGGTTCACCCTGGCCAAGATCAGCTACCCGGCCGAGTACGACGGCTGGTTGGCCCCGGCGGACAAGTCCGAGGGCTCGTATCCGTCCGTCGTTCTCGCGCCTGCGACCTGGACCGGCTCGAACATGTACGACTGGTTCACCGACTACGTGGTGCGGCACGGCTACATCGTCTTCCGCTACTTCCCGGAGAACATTCTCGCGCTCGACCCGCACGTGCACGCGGACACCATCAGCGATGCCATCGACAAGCTGATCGACATCGATGACGACCGATTCAACCCGCTGCGCGGCCTGATCAAACAGGACGCCTTCGCGGCGGTCGGGGTGTCCCTGGGCGGGGCCGGCGCGCTGGTCGCGGCGGCCCGGGACAAGCGCATTCGCGCCGTCATGGGCTTCGCGCCGGGCCGCAATGTCAAGGAACCCGACCTGTACGCGCGGATCGACGCCGACATCGCCAAGGTGGCCGCGCCGACGCTGATCGTGTCGGGGCAGAACGACAAGATCTCACCCGGATCGGGCGTGCACTACCTGGACCTGGTCCCGCAGGGCTACAAGGCGTACGTGGAGATCAGCGGCGGCAACCACGTGCAGTTCCTCGACCCCAGCGACATGGACATTCACCTGCCCGGCCTGCCCCGGGACGGCAAGCCGGGGATCGGCTTCGCCGAACAACACGCGATCACCAACGTGTACGCGACCGCCTTCCTGCACGCGGCATTGAAGGGATACGGCCACTGCGAGGGGTACGTGTCCGGCGAGGACGCGGTGATGGCCCTGAAGAATGGCCAACTCTCCGACCTGCGTTCGCACGCGGGCCCGTTGCCGCTGCCGTTCCCGGCGGCGACGAGCGGCGTCCGCGGCGCGGCGGCGGCGGCGGGCACGGCGGCGGCGTCCGGGAACTTGGTCGAGGCGGCGACCACGGTCGCCTCGGCGGTGCTGCTGCGCGTCAACGGCCTGGTTCGGGATGTGGCCCGCGAGGTGGAGCGGGCGACGGTGGCGGTGGAGAAGCGCATCGTGGGTTGACCGGCTCCCGGTTGACGACCATCCGGTGCCGGACGCGGCACCGGATCGGTCGTCCGCGTCATCGCCGAAAGGATTCGGCCGCGGCGCGGGCGAGTTCGTCCTCGTACTCCGCCGCGTCCCCGCTGACCCCGACCCCGCCCACCGGTCGGCCGTCGACCAGGAGCGGATGACCGCCGCGGCCCAGATACCAACTCCCGTGCCGGACGAAGCTTTGCGCGAACACCGGCCGATCGCCCAGCGATTCCTCCATCGCCGAGGTGGCCCGCCCGAAGGCCGCGGCGGTGCGGGCCTTGGCCGTGGCCAGATCCGCGCTGAACCGCAGCGCGCCGTCCATGCGCTCGAACGCGACCGGTACGCCGGCGCCGTCCACCACCGCGACGCTCACCGCGCGCCCGGCCGCCGATGCCGCGGCCACCACATTCCGCACGATCGCCCGCGCGGCACTCGCGGCCACATCGTGGTTCGGCACGACGTGCCCGGCGCGGTTCTCCTCGTATGCCATCGTTGCTCCCGCGTCGAGAGACCGCACGCGGCCCCGGCCGGACCACGTGGGGGCTTGCGGACACGCCCCAGGCCGCCCCAAGGGTGCCGGCGTGGCGAAGATTGCGAAAGGGCCGTCCCGGGCTCGGGTTCGAGCCCACGGGCAGCGGAGGCGGACTCGCCCATTCGGTGCGGTTCGGCGGCACGCGCGTTTCCGGCAGGGGCCCGGCGTCGACCCTGAACCCATGGTCGACCGTGAATCCGTGAACCAAGCCGTGCTCGTGCCCCCCCGGCGCCGACGTCGTCGGTGCGCAGGGCCTTCGGATCAGCGAACGTGTATCCGCCGCGACCGCGGGCGCAGCACGCCTGTGCGGCTTCTTCGCCACGCTCGGTCCGGGCGAGCGGACCGCGGTGCACCACCACGAGGGCGAGGAGACCATCGTGCTGGTCAC
The DNA here is from genome assembly GCF_040605455.1 of Embleya sp. NPDC005575. Lineage (NCBI taxonomy): Bacteria > Bacillati > Actinomycetota > Actinomycetes > Kitasatosporales > Streptomycetaceae > Embleya > Embleya sp. NPDC005575. Next base: position 22,891 of record NZ_JBEXCV010000074.1, read on the forward strand.
CGCGGGAAGTTGCGACGTCTTCTCCGGGGACGGTTTGTCGAGCGGGGTGCATATGGGGGTGGGCGACGTCGTGTTCATCCCGTCCGGCTGCGTGCACCAGGTATTGGCCGGGCCGCACGGATTCACCGTGTTCGAGGTGCGGTCCGGCGCCACGGATCAGACGGTGGTCGTCGGCCCGCCGTGATGCGATCCGGGGGCGGCCCACCGCTTTTCGGCCCCACCGTTCCTCGGCTCGCCGGCACCGGCATCGGGCCCGGCGTCCGGCGTCCGGCGCCCGGTACGCGGCCGTCCCATCGATAACCAACGGCTATCACCGGTGGTCTTGGACCGGGCACCGGGCCGCACGACAAAGTGATGGCACGGGAATCGCCGGCGACGACATGCCGAGTCGGCGGGGACGATCACAAGGGGGAACCACACGATGAGCAGGATCTGGTTGGTCACCGGGGCCAACAGCGGCTTCGGGCGGGCCATCACCGAGGCGGCCGTGGCCGCCGGCGACACCGTGGTGGCCGCGGCGCGCCGGCCCGAGTCGTTGACCGATCTGGTGGCCGCGCACCCGGGTCGGATCGAGGCGGTGCGACTGGACGTGACCGACACGGCCGGGATCGAGACCGTGGTCACCGAGCTGGTCGCCCGGCACGGTCGGGTCGACGTCCTGGTCAACAACGCCGGTCGCACCCACGTGGGCGCGCTGGAGGAGACCACCGACGCGGAACTGCGCGCGCTGTTCGACGTGCACGTCTTCGGCCCGGCCGCGCTGGTGCGCGCCGTGCTGCCGCACATGCGGGCCCGGCGGTCCGGGGCGATCGTGCAGCTCAGCAGCATGGGTGGGCAGATGTCGTTCGCGGGGTTCTCGGCCTACAGCGGCACCAAGTTCGCCCTGGAAGGCATGTCCGAGGCGCTGGCCGACGAGGTGCGGCCGTTCGGCATCAAGGTGCTGGTGGTCGAGCCGGGTGCGTTCCGGACCGGCCTGATGGGTGCCGCCGGTGCCAGCGCCGAGATCGCCGCGTACTCCGAGACGGCGGTGGGCGTCACGCGAGGGATGGTCGGCGCGGGCGACGGGCAACAGCCCGGCGATCCGGCCAAGGCCGCCGCCGCGATCCTGACCGCGCTCGCCGCGGAGGCCACCCCGCTGCACCTGCCGCTGGGCGCGGACGCGGTGGATGCGATCGTCGGCCGGCTCGACTCCGTGCGGTCCGAGATCGACGCGTGGGAGAAGGTCGCCCGCGCGACCGCCTTCGACTCCTGAGCCGGGGCCAGGCCCGGCACGCATCGGGCCGGCGCCGGGTCCGGGTCCGGGCGAGCGGGATTTGGCCGCCTCGGGCGCCGGATACCGTGGGACGCGCGAGCGCGGCGATCGGTTTGGCCGAAGGCCGTGCGCGTGGACGACATTGCCCGGGCCGCAAGTCCCGATCGTGACCCAGGAGGCAGCGGTATGGAAACGCGTGTGACCGATAACCCGGCGCAGTCCCGCTACGAGATCTTCACCACCGTCGAGGCCGCTCCCGGCACTTCGACGGGCCCGGTCGCCCCGCCACTGCGGGCGACCGAACTCGTGGGATTTGCCGAGTACTTCGTCAGCGGCGACGAGGTCGCTTTCACGCACACCGAGATCGACCCGAAGTTCGGCGGCCGGGGTCTGGGCGGTCGGCTCGCCCGCGCCGCGCTCGACGGGGTCCGGGAGCGGGGCCTCGCGGTGTTGCCCTACTGCTCGTTCGTCAAGGACTGGATCGCCAAGCACCCGGAGTACACCGACTTGGTCCCGGAGGATCGACGCGCCGCGTTCGGACTGTGATTACCGGCTGCTTGTCGGGCGACTTCGTCGCTCGCGAGGCACCGCCTCGACCCGCTGCCCGGGTGCGTTGCCGTGACTCACGACTCCACGGCCAGCCGGATGCCCAGCGCCACCATGATCCCGCCGGACGTCTGCTCCAACCGGCGGCGGACCTTGGCGCGGCTCAGCACCGCGCGCATCCGGCCGACGAACCACACGTACAGGCTGTAGTAGCCGGTCTCGTACACCGCCCAGATCGTGGCCAGCGCGACCATCGTGGGCAGTTGCGGCGCACCATGTGGGACGAACTGGGGGAGGAAGGACATCGCGAACACGGCGGCCTTCGGGTTGGCCAGGTTCAGGGTCAGCGCGGCGCGGTAGGCGCGCCGGCCGCTGCCCGGCTCGGGCTCGGCGTTCGCGGTGCCGGTCTCGGCGGTGGTGAATCCGGTCAGGCCGTCGCGGCGGGCCGAGCGGATGGCCTGGATGCCGAAGCCGACCAGGACGACGGCGCCGACGACGCGCATGATGTCGTAGGCGAGTCGGGACGCGGCCAGCAGGCCGGTCAGCCCGAAGGCCGCGGCGAGTCCCCAGATGAAGACCCCGGTTTCGTTTCCGAGCACCGCCAGGAAGCCGGCGCGACGGGACTGCAACGAGTGCCGGATGATCAGGACCGAACTCGGTCCGGGACTCGCCGCGATGAGCGTGCAGGCGCCCAGGAACGCCAGGAAGGTATGCGTCATGCCCCGCATCCTGGACCTGTGCCGGGCCGGGATGCCACCGAATTGCCCGGATCGACTACCACCCGGGCAGCGCCCCGGGCGGCTCGGACGGCAGCCAGGTGTGCGGGTCGGCGGCGACCTGTTCGGCCGAGGCCAGGTCCTTCACCTCATGCCATCCATGGCCGCCGTCCCCGCCGCCCGGGTCGGCCGCCGGAAACCACACATGGCCGATGCCCTTGCGCAGCGCGTACCGCAGTTGCTTCTGCAGTTTGTCCGGCTGGTGATAGACCTCGGTCCGGATCCCGCGGGCGCGCAGTATCGCGCCGGTGCGCTGCGCGAGCGGGAACGATGCGGCCTCGGGCACCGCGACCAGCACCTGGGTGGGGCACTTCGGGCCGATCGGCAGCCGGCCCTCGGCGACCAGCTTGGCGAAGATCCGGGTCAGGCCGATGGAGATACCCACGCCGGGCAGACTGCGCCGGATGAAGGACCCGGCCAGGTTCTCGTAGCGGCCTCCGGAGCAGATGCTGCCGTAGCCCGGGAATTCGACGAACTTGGCCTCGTACACGGTGCTGGTGTAGTAGTCGAGTCCGCGCACGATGCAGGTCTGCGACGATCGAGCCACTTGGCAGGTCGGCCAACGCGTCGAGCACGTAGGCCAGTTCCGCGAGACCCTCGTCGAGCAGGGGGTGCTCGACGCCCAATGCGCGGATCTCCGCATCGATGCGGTTTCGAGTCCGGCAACCCTCACAGAGTCGGCCCGGTCGGGCAAGGAAATATGCGTAGCCGGGCCGACCGATCGCCCGCGTCGGTTTCGTGCCGGGCGGATCAGTGCGTGCCGGCTGGTTCGAGGGTGCGGGCGGTGCTTGGGGGATTGCCGCCGCGTACCGCGTCCAGATACTCGGCGATCGCGTCCCGGTTGCGGATCAGGCAGTTGACGCGTTCGGTCATCCGGTCGCGTTCGTGCTCCAGGGCGGCGAGCATTTCCGGTGTCGCGTCCGGGAAGTGGATGGTGCGGGGCTTGTTGAGGCAGGGCAGGATCTGTTTGATGATCCGGGTCGGCAGTCCGGCGTCGAGCAGACCCCGGATCTGCATGACCCGGTCGACGCAGAATTCGTCGTAGTCCCGGTAGCCGTTGGGGGAGCGGTCCGCGATGATCAGGCTCTGCTCCTCGTAGTAGCGCAACAACCGGCGCGGAGTACCGGTGCGTTCGGACAACTCCCCGATGCGCATGTGACCCACCTCATGTCTCGCCGCTTGACCCTCACATCAATGTGATGGTTCGACCATACGCGGCATGACAAGTCGAAGCACGACCTCGGCACCCTCCCACACCACGATCGACGACCGGAAACTGCCGATGGCGGCGCTGTTGGCGCTGGCCACGGCGGTCTTCGTGACCAGCCTGACCGAGACCCTGCCGGCCGGCGTGCTGCCCGCGATGAGCTCCGACCTGGGGGTCGGCGAGTCGGCGATGGGGCAGTCGGTGACGATCTATGCCATCGGTACCGCGCTCACCGCGATCCCGCTGTCGGCGGCGACCGCCGGCCGGCGCCGCAAACGACTGCTGCTGACCGCGATGGCCGGATTCGCGGCGGCCAACACGGTTACCGCGGTCTCCGGCAACTACCCGCTGACCATGGTGGCCCGCTTCGTCGCCGGTGTGGCGGCGGGCGTGGCCTGGGCGCTGCTGGCCGGATACGCCCGCCGCATGGTGCCCGCGCACCTTCAGGGCAAGGCGATCGCGATCGTGATGGCGGGCATTCCGATCGCGCTGTCGCTGGGAGTGCCCGCCGGCACGTTCCTCGGCGACGAGTTCGGCTGGCGGGTCTCCTTCTCGGTGATGACCGTGCTCGCGCTGGCCCTGATCGGCTGGATCGTCGCGATCGTGCCGGACCAGCCCGGACAGCGCCCGGACGAGCGAACTCCCCTGCTGCGCACACTGGCCACCCCGGGCGTGGCACCGGTTCTGTTCGTCACCCTGGTGTTCGTGCTGGCGCACACGATCCTCTACACCTACATCGCCACCTACCTGGACCGGCTGGACATGGGCGGCACCGCCGACGTGGTGCTGCTGGTCTTCGGTGGTGCGTCGCTGTTGAGCATCTGGGTCGTGGGCGCCGCGATCCATCGCCGGCTGCGCGAGTTGACCATCGCGGCCACGCTGCTGTTCGCCGCGGCGGCCACGATCCTCGCGGCATTCTCCGACAGTCACGTCCTGGTGTATGCCGCAGTGGTGTTGTGGGGATTGGGTTGGGGCGGCGCGCCCACCCTCCTACAGACCGCCGTCGGCGACGCGGGCGGCGACGAGGCGGACGCCGCGCAGGCGATGCTCGTCACCCTGTGGAACGCGGCGATGGCCGGCGGCGGCGTGGCCGGTGCGATCCTGCTGGACCTGCTCGGCGCAGGCTCCTTCCCATGGAGTGTGCTGGTGCTGCTGATCCCGGTGCTCGCGGTGGTCGTCGCGGCCCGCACCCACGGGTTTCCGGCCCGACGCCGGGGCACGGACGCCTGATCGCCGGCCGAGGACGGCCGGAACGGGAGCGATCGGGGCGGGGGATCGGTCGTGAACCTGCCCCCGGCGGCGAGATCGATTTCGCTACTAGGCTGCCGCCATGAGCTCGCAGGCATACCTCTCCGGACTGTTCTCGCTGGATGGCCGGGTCGCTGTGGTGACCGGCGGAAGTTCCGGTATCGGCCGCGCCATCGCCGGGGCCCTCGCCCGTGCGGGGGCAAGCGTGGTGGTCGTGGCCCGGAGGGAGGCGGAACTGAGCACCGCCGTCGACGAGTTGACCGCCCAGGGCGGCAAGGCGGCCTGGGTGAGCGGGGATCTGGGCAGCCGCGCCGGGGTGCGCGCGGCGGCCGAGGCGGCGGTCGAGGCGTTCGGCGAGCCGGACATCCTGGTCAACTCCGCGGGTATCAACCTGCGTCCGCCGATGAGCGAACTCGACGACGACGTCTGGGACACCACGATGGTGGTGAACCTGGAGGCGCCCTACCTGCTGGGGCAGCGGTTCGGGCCAGGCATGGCCGAGCGCGGCTACGGGCGGATCATCCACATCTCGTCGCAGCAGGCGCATCGCGCGTTCGTGCAGAGCGGTGTCTACGGCGTGTCCAAGGGCGGATTGGAGTCGCTGGCCCGATCCCAGGCCGAGGCATGGTCGCCGCACGGGGTCACCGCCAACACGCTCGTGCCCGGCTTCGTGATGACCCCGCTCAACGCGCGCCTGTCCTGCGACCCGGAAAGGATCGCCTCCCTGGCCGCACGCACCATGGTCGGCCGCAACGGCCTGGCCGAGGACTTCGAGGCCGCGGCGGTGTTCCTGGCGGGCGCCGGATCGGCCTACGTGACAGGCCAGTCGCTCTTCGTCGACGGCGGACTCTCGGTGCACTGAACCGACGTGCCGGCCCGCCCGGAGGGGCCGCACCGACCGCACCGGTGGACCGACCACACCGGGCGGCCCGGACCCGAGTCGCCGTCGACTCGGGTCCGGGCCGCCCGCCTGGCTGCCTGCTGTCGACCGTACCGGTGGCACCGGCCCGGCCGGTCACCGCAGACGTGCCTCAGCGGCCGATCATGAACGCGTCGGGTCGCAGTGCCCGATCGACGATCCGGACGTCGCCGACCCAGGCGTTGAGTGTCTGGTCCAGCTTGCCGTCGTACGCGTAACCACCGAGCATCCAGGGCAGGTTGAGCGTGGTCAGGCCGATCGAGCGGGCCGTCGGGTTGCGCACCACCGGGCAGCCGTCGATGTACATCGTGGTCTGCCGGGAGTCGTTGACCACGGCGACGTGCCACCACGTGTCCAACCGGAGTTCGTGGCCCCAGTTGGTCGCCGAGCCGTCGCTGTTCAACGGGTAGACGCACCATTGCAGTTCGCGGCCACCGGACAGACTCAGCGTGACGACCGGCTCCTGCGGATCACCCTGCGGCTTGCGTGCCTCGCCGCTCATGCCCCAGCGGCTCAGCAGCGCCGACCAGCCGTCCCGGCCGCCGTCCCAGTCGGAGGGCAGCTTGAAGAACGCCTCGACCGTGTAGCCGGAGCGGAACGTCGCGGTGTTCAGCGGAGCGTCGTTGGCGGTTTGCAGGTGGCCGCCGCGCAGCGGCGACTTGCCGCCGGCGAGCCGGATACTGCCGTGTCCGGGCTGGTCGGGGTGGAACTGGTGGGACCAGCTGACCGAACCGGCCGCGGCGCCCGGAGCCGGCACGAGGGTGAGGTCGTTGCCACGCCCGGACAGGTCGGGAAAACGCTGGGCCCCGGGGATCGGCGCGCCGTCCTGGGGGGAACCGTCGAAGCGCCAGTAGGCGACCGTGCCGGGCACCACCATGCGCTGGGCGGGGCGGGCCGCGCGCTGGGGTATCGGGGCGAAACGCGCGAAGCGCTGGTCGAAGTCGATCGGCACCGAGAAGTAGTCCTCCGGGCCGGTCAACTCCATCTCGCGGCGCTCGAGTTCGTTGAGACCACGGTTGCTGCGTCCGAGGATCCATGGGGAGAGCGTCTCGACGTCGATCGTGTTGCGGTCGAGATCGAAGTGGTAGAGCCGGATCATCGCGGCGCCGCCGAAGTAGCGGTTCTGGTAGTTGGTGATGTGCAGATGTACGTCACCGCCGGCGTCGTTCTTGTGCGTCGTGCGACCGGCCGGCCAGTAGTGGCCGTTGAGCGTGAGGAAGATCTGGTCGTTGCCCTTGATCAGGTCGTTCCACAACTGCCTGCCGTGATCGGAGAACTCCGCCTCCTGACCGGGTCGGTCGGCGGACACGAGTTCATGGCTGGTCAGGATCACCGGCGTGTGCGGGTGGTCGGCCATCACCTTCTTCGCCCACGCGATGCCGGCCGGCGAGGGCCGCCAGTCCAGCGCGAGCACCAGCCACTCGCGGCCCGCGGCACGGAACAGGTGGTAGGTGTTGTAGCCGTCCGGGGTCGCCCCGCCGAAGGAGCGCTTGCCGCGGAACCGTTGCGGACCGAACGTGTCCAGGTACGCCGAACGCCCGCGCTGGTCGTCGGTGTTGGAATCGATGTCGTGGTTGCCGGCCAGCACGCTGTACCCGACGCCCTTGCGGTCGAGCAGTTCGAAGGCCCGGCCGATTCCGTCGAATTCGGCCTTGCGGCCGTTCTGGGTGAGATCGCCCAGGTGCGACATGAAGACGATGTTGTCGTCGCGCGCGTGCTCCAGGATGTACCGGAAGGACGCCTCGATCGGGGCGGTGGTGATGCTGGGCTCGTCGAACATGTACTGCGTGTCCGGCATCACGACCAGCGTGAACCGGCGGCTGTCGCCGTCCGGACGCCACGCCGGCAGGTGTTGCGCGTCCACCGTCGAGTCCGTTGCCGCAGCGCCGGCGGCGTCGTCGGTGCCCGCGGCGGCGGCGGGGGAGGCACCCACCACACCCGCCACGGTGACGCCGGCGCCGGCCAGCGCGGCGGAGCGCAGGAACGCCCGTCGCGCGGGTTCGGACAGGGGTGTGACGGGCGGCTGATCGCAGTCGTCGTCGTGCTGCTGACACATGATGGTTCTCCGGCGCCGGGCTGGTTGGGGGCATCCGCACGGTATTGGGTGGAAAACCCATGCAGATTGTCCGTACTGCCAACAATCGCCGTCGGCCGGGTGAATTCGCAGATCGGCAGCCCTTCGAAGGGCCGGCCACCCCGCCGGACAGCACGCGGATCGGCGGATCAAAAGGCCGTGAAGCGGATCCGGCGAATTTCTCCGGGCCGCCGGGAAATGCGCTGGACGACCGGTCGGTCGTCGCCGATGATCCGATGATGACCGAACACCTCGACGATTCCGCGCACCCGCCGTCCGACTCCCCCGCCTCCCGCCCCCGGGCGGCTCCCGAGCAGCGGGTGCGCTGGGTCTACCTGATCGGTCGCCCCCTGACCGCCCTGCTGGCCGGTGATCTGGCCGAGGCGCGCTACCAAACCGGTCTGGAACTGCCCGAGTTCTTCGTTTCCGACCGGGCGCGCGGCCTGTGGCGGCGGCGCTTCGAGCAGGTGACCGCCGAACCCGAGAGCGCTCCCTGGGTGGTTCGGGCCGCGGTTTCCGAGCCGGACGGCGCGGTGGTGGGCTACGCCGGATTCCACGGGCCGCCGGACGAGGTCGGCATGGTGGAGATCGGCTACACCGTGGTGCCCGGGGCGCGCCGGCGCGGCTATGCCCGGGCGATGCTGAAGTCGCTGCTGGAGCGGGCGGCCCACGAGCCCGACGTGACGACCGTCCGGGTCACCATCGCGCCGGACAACGCGGCGTCGCTCGCCACCATCCGGGGTTTCCACTTCGTCGAGGTCGGCGAGCAGATGGACGAGGAGGACGGCCTGGAGATCATCTTCGAGGTGCCGGCCGACCGCACCCTCAAGGCGTGATGCTCCCCGCCGCGAGGGTGTCCTCGGCCTCTCGACCCATCCGCCGAAAGTTCAGCGCGACGAGCACCGCCACCCCCGCACCCACCGCCGCGGCGAACACCGCGGTGCGCAGGCCGTGCGCGGTCGCCACCCGCAGGGCCTCACCGGTGCGGCCGTCCGTGCCGGAGTTGGCGATCGCCACCAGCACCGCGAGCCTCATCGCCCCGCCGACCTGCTGACCGGTGGACGCCATCCCGGACGCGATGCCCTGCTCGTGGCCGCACACCGGTCGCGGCGGCGGCGAACATCGTGGTGTAGACGACGCCCTGACCGAGCCCGAAGACCACCAGACCCGGCACCAGGTCGAGGTAGGAGGCGTTCGCGGAGATGCCCGGACCGGTCGCGGCCACGCCGACCGCGCTGACCGTGAGGCTGACGAGCAGCGTGGACCGTACTCCGAACCGGGTCGCCAACCGGCCGCCGAGCAGCGAGCCCAGCAGCCCGCTGCCCATCGGGACCAGGAAGGCGAAGCCGGTGCGCAGCGCGCCGTACCCCTGCACACCCTGGAAGTAGACGGTGAGGAAGTACGGCAGCGTGCCGAGCGTGGCCATGAACAGGAACGTCACCGTCATCCCGGTGCCCAGATTGCGACTCCGCAGCAGCCGCAGCGGCATCAGCGCGTCGGGGTTGCGCCCCTCGGCGAGCAGGAACACGGTCAGCAGGGCGACGCCGAGCCCGGCGCCGGCGAGCGGGTTCGTCCAGCCCGACTCCGGTCCCTGGACCAGGGCGAAGACGACCAGCGTGCAGCCGAGGGTCGCGGTCAGCGCACCGAATATGTCGAAGCGCCGACCGGCGACCCGGGCGGGGTCGGCGGGCAGTACGACGAACGCGAGCAGCGCGGCGGCGCCGGCGAGCGGGACATTGACGAAGAACACCGACTCCCAGCCGAGCGTCTGGGTGAGCACACCGCCGAGCAGCGAGCCCAGGATCAGACCGCCGGAGCCGGTCGCGGCCCACACCGACAGCGCGCGGTTGCGTTCGCGGCCCTCGGCGAACGTGGTGTTGACCAGGGACAGTGTGGCCGGGAACAGGAACGCGCCGTCCAGGCCCTGGACGGCGCGGGCGGCGATCAGCAGGCCGGGTTCGCGGGCCAGACCGCCGGCGGGCGAGGAGACCGCGAACAGCGTCAGGCCGCGCACGAACATCCGCCGGCGGCCCAGCAGATCGGCCATCCGGCCGCCGAGCAGCAGGAACGCGCCGAAGGCGACCGCGTACGCGCTCACCACCCACTGGAGCGTCCGGGCGGAGAAGCCGACGTCCGCGCCGATGTCGGGCAGCGCGACGTAGACGATGTTGTAGTCGAGCGAGGTGATCAGGCTCGCGAAGGCGAGCAGCGCGAGGGCGACACCGGGGCGGCGCAGGCCCGGGCGGGGGCCGCCGGTGTCCACGCCGGTATCGGGCATGCGAGCACAAGTGGGCATGGCGAAGCCTTCCGAGGCGGGTGGAACGGGAGTTGGCCCGGCCGGATCCGACGCATCGGGCCCGGTTTCGGCGGTGCCTCGAACGCTGCCACGGCTGTGCGCCGCCGAGGAGCGGAGTGTTCAGCCTGGGACCGCCGATCCCTGGATATCCGGGTCTCTGCCGGCCGCCGGCCGGGCGATCCAGAATCGAGACGGCCGGAGCGCCGCGAGCACCGCGCCGCCGGCCCTCACACTCGGGAGCCGACATGCCGATCCGCCTCGACCACACCATCGTCCTCGCCACCGACAAGCTGCGGTCCGCGACGTTCCTCGCGGACATCCTGGGACTGCCCGTAGGCGCGCCGTACGGCCCCTTCCCGCCGATCGGCACCGCGAACGGGGTGACCCTCGACTTCATGGACGGCCCGGCCGGGCAAGTGCGGCCGCACCACTACGCGTTCCGGGTCGAGGAGGACGAGTTCGACGTGATCCTCGATCGGCTGCACACCGCCGGAGTGACGATCTTCGCGGACCCCGGCCGCCGGGTCGCGGGCCGCGTGAACAACTGGGACGGCGGCCGGGGCATGTTCTTCGCCGATCCCGACGGGCACAACATGGAGGTCATCACCCGGTCCTACGGCAGCGGTTCGTGACGATCCGTCGAGCGACCGTCGGGTGGGTGCTGGGGCCGACGACCGTGGCCGGTCGCCGTCCGCAGGCCGGACTCAACCCTGCCCGGTGAACGCCCGGTGCAACCGCTCGACGCCCTCGATCAGCCGCTCCGGGCCCTCGGCGTAGGCGTATCCGACGCGCAGGTACGGAGCCGGCGGCTCTGCGGTGAAGTACGCCGGGCCCGGCGTCACCGCGACACCGGCGCGCAGCGCGGCCGAGGTCAGCGCCGCGACGTCCTGCCCGTCGGGCAGCCGCAGCCAGAAGTGGTAGCCGCCGTACGGCAGTCGGTCCGGGAGCAGTTCCGGCAACAGCCGCTCCAGCGCGCCGGCCAGCACTCGGCGGCGATCGCGTAGCCCCGCGCTCAGCGTGCGCAGGTGCTGCGGCCAGGCCGGCGCGCCGACCAGTTGCAGGGCGGTTTCCTGGAGGGGGCGCGGGACGAAGAAGCTGTCCACCGTCTGGACGGCGCGCAGCCGCTCGAAGGCCGGCCCGTGTGCGGTGAGCGCGGCGACGCGCAGGCTGGGCGAGGTGGTCTTGGTCAGCGAACGGATGTGCACCACCACACCGTTCGGATCGTCGGCGGCCAGCGGCGCGGGCGGCGCCGGCGCGTCCGCGTGCACGAGGCGGCGGGAGAAGTCGTCCTCGATCACGAACGCGCCCGCCTGGTGCGCGATCCGCAGCACCTCGGCGCGCCGAGCGACGGAGAGCACCGTGCCGGTCGGGTTCTGGAACACCGGCTGGCATACGAACGCCCGGGCCCGGGTGGCCGCGAACGCGTCGGCGAGCAGATCGGTACGCACCCCGTCGCCATCCATCGGCACCGGCACCGGACGCAGCCCGGCGGCCTGCGCGACGGCCAGTACGCCGGGGTAGGTCGGCGATTCGACCAGCACCGACGATCCCGGTGCGACCAGCGAACGCAGCGCCGTGGTCAGCGCGTTCTGGCCGCCGGCGGTGATCAGTACATCGGACGTGGAGACCGTGCCGCCGATGTCGCGGGCGAACCACGCGCGCAACTCCGGCAGGCCCTCCAGCGGCGGGCGCTCCCACGCGCCGGGACGGCGGCCGGCGCGGGAGAGCGCGGCGGCGAGCGCGCGTTCGGGTTGCAGGGACGCGTGCAGGTAGCCGCTGTTGAGGTCGACCACCTCGGGCGGGGCCACCGCGAGTGCGGACAACACGCCGGTCGCGTCCGGGCTGCGCCGGGGCGGCAGGCCGGGTTCGGCGCTGAGCGCGACCTCCTGCCACGAGGTGTCGCCGGTCGGCGCCACCGGGCGGCTCGGCGCGGCTCGGTAGACACCGGCCCCGGGGCGGGAGACCACGAGCCCCTCGGCGGCCAGCGTGGCGATTGCGCGGGACACCGTCACCGGGCTGACCCGATGCCGGTCCACGAGTGAGCGACTGGACGGCAGCTTCTCGCCATGTGAGTAGCGGTTCAGCTCCTGGCGCAGGATGGCGACAAGATCGACGGGACCGCTACTGTTGTTCATGACAGTACAAGATAGCGCTATTCGCCCAATGTCGATAGCGGTCGGTGGCACCGCGCTCGCCGCGCTCGCGATCATGACCTTCTCGCTCACCTTCCCGGCGACCGTGTGGGCCCTGGACGGGTTCGGCCCCTGGACGGTCACCGGGCTGCGCGGGCTGCTCGCGGCGCTGTTCGCCGGGGCGGGACTGCTGGCGGCGCGGGCACCGCTGCCCGCGCGGGCGGACCGGCTCGGGCTGGCCGTGATCGCGGTGGGCTGCGTGCTCGGCTTTCCGCTGCTGACCACACTCGCTCTCCAGACCTCCTCGACGGCGCACTCGGCGGTGGTGATCGGTCTGTTGCCCCTGGCCACCACGGTCTGCTCGGTGCTGCGCACCGGTGAACGGCCGAGTCGGTCCTTCTGGACGGCGGCGGTCGGGGGCGCGGTGGTGGTGTTCGCGTTCGCCGTGCAACAGAGCAGCGGCGGGGTCGGCCTCGCGGACGTGTACCTGTTCGGCGCACTGGTGTTGTGTGCGGCCGGCTACGCCGAAGGCGGCCGACTGGCCCGGCACATGCCCGGATGGCAGGTGATCGCCTGGGGCGTGGTGCTCGCGGCGCCGGCCACCGCGCTGATCTCGGTACTGGGACTGGCCACCGAGGCGGTCCACCTCGACACCCGGGGCGTGGGTGGACTGCTCTACCTGGCGGCGGTCTCGCAGTTCCTCGGCTTCGTCCTGTGGTACCGGGGGATGGCCGCGATCGGCGTACCGGCGGCCAGCCAACTGCAACTCGGCCAACCGCTGCTGACCTTGATCTGGGCGGTGCTGATCCTGGGCGAGACATTGTCGCCCGCGATGCCGATCGCCGCACTCGGCGTGCTCGGCTGCATCGTGCTCACCCAGCGGACCAGGTCGACTCCCGACCGGGCCTGACCCGAGTCGACGCGAATCCGGGTCGACGCGGGGCGGCTTCGGCGGAACCCCGAAAGGAGCGGGCGCCGGTCGATCCGGGCGCCGGTCGATCCGGACTCCATGCCTGCGCGCTGACCACTCCACTCCACCCGGGTACGCACGCCGGCCGGGCCCCGGCCGTCCCGGGCGGCCGGGGTCAGGCCACCGGGCGGATGCGGTCCACGCCGGCTCGGCGCAGCGCCGCCGCCAGGTTGTTCCGGGCCTCGGTCTGAGCGGCGATCCGGGCGTCCAGGACGGCCAACCGGTCCAGGGCGATCCGGACGGCCGAGGCGGACGGGGTTCGCGCGGCGACATCGACGCCCGCGTCCAGGCACGGGAGGAAGGCGCGCACGTCGTCCAGGGTGAGCCCGACGCCGAGCAGGTCGCGGATCGAGCGGACCCGGGCCACAACACCCTCGTCGTAGACCCGATAGCCGTTCGCCGACCGGGCCGATTCGATCAGCCCCGCCTGCTCGTAGTGGCGCAGCGCACGCGGCGTCGCACCGGTCGCCTTCGCCAGTTCACCGATTCGCATCCGGACACCCCCGATCCCCAGCACCGCCATCCCCACCACTCCTATCACGAGTACGCGGCCCGTCCGGGGCCCACATCGCGCCCGGGTCCGGAGCCGCCCCGGCGGCCGTCGCCGGATCCGGGCGGGCGGCCGTCAACATCGCCGAGACGACACAGGGCGTGTCCCTCGATCCCCCGCCGAGCCACGACGCCCGGCACATCGCATCCGCCCCACGCCTCCTCGCCGCTCGCCGCACCGGCGAACCTCCGAACGGAACCACCATGCGGGTGCTTCGACGGCAGGCCGCGCCCCGGCACCGGACGCTGCGGCGACCGACGCGGGGTCGCCGAGACGACCTACGACACGACCGCGCCGCCGTCGACCGGGAGGACCACACCGGTGACGAAGGAGGCGTTCGGTGCGGTGAGCGTCGTGATCGCCCAGGCGACCTCCTCGGGAGCGCCGATCCGGCCCATCGGCGTGTGCGCGAGTTGCCAGACGCGGATGGCGGCGCGCTGTTCCGGGGGCAGGCCCTGGTGGTCGGCGATCGGCGTGGTGATCGCGCCGGGGGCGACCGCGACGACCCGGACCCCGCGCGGGGCGAGCTCGACGGCCCAACTGCGGGTGAGCAGTTCGAGGGCGGTCTTGGTCGCCGCGTAGAGCGAGTTGCCCGGCCAGGCGCGCTGCCCGACGGAGGTGGTGATGTTGACGATCACCCCGCCGGCGGCCTCCAGGAGCGGTAGTGCGGACTGGTGAGCAGCACCGGGGCGATCAGGTTGGTGGCGAGCAGCGGGTCGATCGTCTTCCTGGTGTAGGTACCGAGGTTGCCGGTGCCGACGATGCCCGCGTTGTTGACGAGGACGTCGAGCCGGCCGTGTGTGTCGGTGACGGTGCGGACGATGTGTTCGGCCGCGCCGTGGGCGGTGATGTCGGCGGTGAGCGGGGTGATCCGGTCGTGGCCGGCTGCGGTCTCGGCGAGCGGTTCGGCGCGGCGTCCGACGGCGATCACGTGCGCGCCCTCGGCGGCGAAGGCGTGCGCGGCGGCCCGGCCGATGCCGGTGCCCGCACCGGTGATCAGGACGACGCGGGGCGCGCGGGAGTCGGTGTCATCGAGGTTCATGCCGCGATCGTTCAACCCTGCCGCCAAGGGCAGGGTCAAGCGTTCGTGTGCGAGTTCGGGTGGGCCGGGCGGGGTGGTGTCCGTGCGCGCGGTGCGGGCTCGAATGCTCGGGCCCGGGGGCCGGGGCCTGGTGCTTGGAGTCCGGCCTCGGACTGCCTCGAACACGGATGCGGTCCGAGGCACGTACGCTTGCGGATTGATTCCCTGGCTCTTCCATTTGTAGGCGGAGGCCGTACATGTCCCAACCTGCTCCACGTTCGCGGCCCCGACCCCGGATCGCGATCTTCGGTGCCGGCAGCGTCGGCTGCCAGCTCGGCGGTCGGCTCGCCGCGTTCGCCGACATCACCCTGATCGGCCGCCCGGCCGTCCTGGACGCGCTCGCGGACGGGTTGACCGTCACCGGCGCGGGTCGTCCCGCGACGGTGGTCGAGTCGGAGCGGCTGACCCTGGCCGAGACGCCGGACGCGGTGGCCGGAGCCGACTTCGTGCTGGTCACCGTCAAGTCCGCGGCCACCGCCGAGGCCGGCCGGCAGCTGGCCGGTCGACTCAGCCCGGCCGCGATCGTGGTCAGCCTGCAAAACGGGGTGCGCAACCCGGCCGTACTGCGGGCCGCGCTGCCCGGGCATACGGTGCTGGCCGGCATGGTCCCGTACAACGTGCTGCGGACCGAGCCTGCGGTATTCCATCAGGGCACGTCGGGCGTGCTGATGATCGACGCCAACCCGCGGGCGATCCCGCTCGTGGACGTGCTGGCCGAGGCCGGCATCTCGGTGCAGGTCCGCGAGGACATGCCCGAGGTGCAGCACGCGAAGCTGCTGATGAACCTGAACAACGCGATCAACGCGCTGTCCGGCCTGCCGCTGCGCGATCAGCTCGGGCAGCGCGACTACCGCGCGTGCCTGGCGCTGTGCCAGGGCGAGGCGCTCACCGCGTTCCGGGCCGACGGCATCCGGCCGGCCAAGCTCGGTCCGAGCTCCGCCGCGCGCAACCGGCAACTGCTCGCACTGCCCGATCCGCTGTTTCGTCGGTTGGCCGGTTCCGCGCTGCGGATCGACGCGAAGGCCCGCTCCTCGATGTGGGAGGACCTGCAACGGGGTCGGCGTACCGAGGTCGACAGCGTGCAGGGCGAGATACTCGCGATCGCCGAACGCAACGGGCTGACCGCGCCGGCGAACGAGCGCCTGATCGAACTGATCCGCGACGCGGAGGCCGCGCCGGTCGGGCAGGCGCGGCAGTGGAGCGGGCCGGATCTGCTGGCCGAACTCACCACGGCGGTCGCGGGCACCTGACCGGCGTGCCCGCCTCGGCGGGCCGGCGTAACCCCCGGTGCCGGGCGGGCGGAGCCGGAACCGGCGATGCGACCCGGCGGACCGGTGGACCCGGCCCACGGATTGAGCCGGCCGACCGGTGGAGCCGGCCACGAGTTGAGGCGGCCGCCGGTGGGCCCGCCCGGCGCGGCGGACGGCGGCCCGACCGCGCGTCACCAGGTGCGGGCCGCGCGGACCAGGTGATCGTGGACCAGCGTCAGATGAGGGTGGTCCGCCGTGCCCGCGCGGCGAACCAGGTAGCCGGTGTTGATCGGCGGGTCGTCGGGGATGAGCAGCGGTACGAGTGCGCCGGACGCGAGTTCGGCCGCGCACAGATAACGCGGCAACACGGTCAGGCCCGCGCCGGCGACCACCGCGGTCAGCACGCCGCGCAGATCCGGGACGGTGATGGCGGCACGTTCGGTGAGCCGGGTGCCGAACACGTGTCGCCAGTAGCGACGGGCGATCGGCAGGTCCTCCGCATAGCTGACCAGCGGTACGCCGCGCAGCGCTGCCGGCCCCTCGGCGGCCACCCGGTCCGGGCCGATCCGCTCGGCCCACCGGGGCGCCGCGACCAGCACGAATTCCTCGTCCATCAGCGGGACGGCGGCCAGCGTGCGCCCGCGCGGCCGGGTCGTCGCCAGGACCAGGTCGTGCCGGCCCGCGCGCAGCCCGTCGAGCAGGTCGTCGGTGAGCCCGGGGGTGATCCGCAGCAGTACCCCGCGCTCGATCAGCGGCGCGAGCGCGGGAAGCGCACGCAGACACAGGATCTCGGCGGGACCGGCCAGGTGCACCGGCTCCGCCGGGGTGCCCGCGCCGAACCGATCCCGATCGGTCACCTCGGCCAGCGCGTCCAGCGGCTCGGCGACCCGGATCGCCAGGTCGTCCGCGATCGGTGTGGCAGCCACGCCCCGGGGCAACCGTTCGAAGAGCGCCCGGCCCAGTCGGCGTTCGAGCGCGCGGATCTGGGTGGTGACCGTGGGCTGGGACAGGCCGAGCACGCGGGCGGCGCCGGTGAAGGAGCCGGCGCGATGCACCGCCAGGAACGTGCGCAGCAGGGTCAGATCCAGGGGTCCGCGCATGGTCGGGTCCGGTATCGATGCCGATCCGGGGACCCGTGACCCATCGGAATCTTCATGGCTCATGGTGGAGAGCCTATTTGGATACCGATGGGTGGGCGATCTACGTTCGAGTCCGACGGCGCGATGACCGGCCGCGACGACCGGCGGGGACGATCCATCGACCGCGACCGGCCGACCCCGCACGATCCGCCCGCGACGTCCGACGAATCCATCGGTCCGACGAAGCGATCAGATGGCGCCGGAGCGCACCCGCTTCCGGTGCCGAATGGAGAGATGACCCATGGCGAAGATCCTGTTCGTGCTCAGCGGCTCCGACTACTGGACGCTGGCCGACGGCACCCGGCACCCGACCGGCTTCTGGGCCGAGGAGGCCGCCGCCCCGTTCGAGGCGTTCACCGTGGCAGGCCACGAGATCGTGGTCGCCACACCCGGCGGCGTGGCGCCGACCGTCGACCAGGCGAGCCTGGCGCCGGAGGTGAACGGCGGCCCGGACGGGGTGGCCGCGGTCGCCTCCGCGCTGGAGCGGTTCACCGCGCTGCGCGCGCCGATCGACCTGGCCGATGTCGACCTGGCCGACTACGACGCGGTCTTCTACCCCGGTGGTCACGCGCCGATGGAGGACCTCGCGGTGAACGCGACCTCGGGCGCGCTGCTCGGCGCGGCGCTCGATTCGGGCAAGCCGCTTGGCGTGGTCTGCCACGGGCCGGCCGCGCTGCTCGCCACCGAGCGCCCGGACGGCACTTCGCCGTTCGCCGGCTACCGATTGACCGCGTTCACCAACGCCGAGGAGGCCCAGGCCGGCTTCGCGGACAAGGCCGTATGGCTGGTCCAGGACCGTCTGGTCGCCCTTGGCGCCGACTTCCGGGAGGGCGCTCCGTGGGCGCCCAACGTGGTCGTCGACCGCAACCTCTACACCGGCCAGAACCCGGCCTCGTCCGCCCCGCTGGCTGCGGAACTGGTCAAGGTCCTGAACTGACGGGACGGCAACCGGGCGACCTGCCGACCTGCGGATCGGGTGGCCCGCCGCCCGCCGCCGCTCGACGACGTCGGCGGCG